>JARRPS010000333.1:0-2676 GCA_037382625.1 Gemmatimonadota bacterium
CCGAGCCAATCCATTATAAGGATGGCCGCTGACTCCAGGATGTCGCCGATGTTCTGCAGATCCACGTCAAAGCCGGGATCGAGTGCGCCGTCATAGAAATCGGAATCGGCAAAACTTGCCTTTGACGCGGGTCCGTGTCCCGACCATAGGAATGACGCGGTCGGCCGGGCTCTCCACTGCAGACGGCCACGACGGAGTCGTGCCTGGAGATCATCGTAGTCTTCCCGTCCTTGTGCCCTACCACCTCTGGACGCTCCGAATGTCTTATCCGTCCTTCAGGGGATGCGTGGCGAATGAATGCCGGCACGTGTGCGGGGTTCACATACCCACTCATCGGAACGGTCGAGCTTCCATGTCGTAGCGGATGACTGCAAGCCGTGGGAACGGTAGGGATCGGGCTATCACGACTCGGCCGGCCTCCGACGCCAACACGTGTGAACGAAGCGGAAGCTCTTGCCGAACACCGGACAGAGGCTCATAGGAATAGGTCCTGATCTCGGAGAACGGCTCGTGCGGCCGATCAGGGTCCCAATGCCCCACCTGCACCAGAAGCGACGTCCCTCTGTCGCTCGAAAGCGCTCCGATCACGTAGTCGCTTCCGTGTTCCGGGTCACGCTGGAAGCCGACTCCCCGGCCCCCGTCCAACTCGACGACTCGCACCGGGTGGAAGTCGGGGAGTGTGTCCGTCCACAGCAGTCGTCCGTCCGAGCTGTACGCATGCACGAACGGGGAGGAGACGAGTGCGTGCAGCACGACCGCATGGTGTCGCGAGCACGCGATCTGCCCATCGCCCAGGCTCATCTCCTGCGGCTCGCTGCGCGGGCCGTGTTCTCCGGAGCGAACACAGTGAGCGGTGGCGGCAACTTCATTGTCAAGCGTAGTAGCCTCAGGGCAGCCAAGGCCGAACCTCGAAGGGACGGCTGCGGGAGTCGGGCGTCCATTGTCAACGGCCACGAAACTCACGTCGCCTTCACCGGCGGAGATGGAGCGCAACGGGATCCCCGTCCGTATGCGAGGCACTGTCTATCATTCAATCATCTCTTCCTGCCAACGAGGACGACAGCCTTCGTTCGATTGCCAAGGAGCTTCGACTGCTCCACGACGAAGCCCGTCTGCTCGAGCATTGATCCAACGTCCTCCGGGGAGAGAGAACGCATGTTCGCAGGAGGCTTCCCCCAGGTCCTGGCGAATCTCACCCCCACTTTGATCTTCTGCCAGAGACTCATGCCATGGCCCGTGAACGTCACGATCACGATCCGTCCCCCACTCCTGAGAATCCGACGGCTCTCCTCGAGTGCCTTTGTGGGATTCGCGAGAACGTGGATCAGATTTGCCATGAAGACGCTGTCGCATGACTCAGGCGCAAGTGATGTCTCCAGGCAATTCTCCTTCTCGACCGTGACTGCCGGATAATCCCGAAAACGAACCTTCGCTGCCTCCAGAAGGCTGTCCGAGAGATCCGTGGCGAGCACGCTCCTGCTGTTCTCGGCAATCGCCACTGTGAAGTATCCCGTACCACAGCCGAGCTCCACTGCTTCACCCAGTTCCGAGAGCTGATTCAGTTCCCGGATGATCTCGTCAAGCAGTTCCCTGCCCACAACATATTCCTGATTTTGTTCATAGGAATCGGGGAATCTGCTCCAGTAATCCTCCGTCATGGTGTCTTTCAACTGTACGCCTCCGCTACGCAATGTGCATGACTGGCTGCAGGGTGGCATCGGGTACCCGAGACCACCGCATCCCCGTACGGAACGAGAGGTTCAACTCCGGTCCCGCGGGACATAGCCGCGCTGCCAGCATTCGGTGATCTCAACGACCTCCTGGGCGTGCAGGGACACGCTCCCGCTCAGGAGCGAACCCACGAGCACGGCTGCTCTACAAATCGGCTTCGCGGGCATACGGTACGACGTTTCCAGGTTGGCGACCCGCCGCGCGATAGCTTCAGCGCGCGATTACCTTGGCTAACCACTCCGGGTTGGTCAGGAGATCTTCTCGATCAGCGTCTAGCGCTCTACAACTGCGCACGGACGAGCGCCGCCCATTCTCGTACCCGCTCAGCGGCTCCCTCTGCTCGACCCTGCTCATACACGTCCGCAATCGTTAGCGGCCACTCGCGCAGCACTGGGCGGCGCTCGGCTTCGCTGCGAACCACTCTGCGGTTTCCATCAACTGGGCTTGCCCTTCGTCGTATGGCCGCCACAGGTACGCCCTGATCGAGGTGATCCATGAACGCGGAACGCAGCCCTGCCAGCGCTTCCTCCGTGAACCGGGACGGATGCTGAAGATTGTACGCAGCGACCGTGAGGAAATGCTGAGCCTGCAACTCGGGATCGCTCCATTCCCAAGCCAGGACCGTGGCAAACTGCTCCCAACAGCGGGCGCCTGCGAACGTCGCCGCTCCACACTCGCTGCACCTCTGCTTTGCGCCCGAACCGAGCGCGGTCATGAAATCAGCCATGGGGCCCCCGAACGGATCCGCTGCCCCGGTATCGGGAGCCGCTATTCGGTGCGCGGTTTCGCATCCCGAGTGTTCTTCCCAAGAAAAACCCGTAGTGGAACATGGCGGCTAACGACTGCGTTATCGACTTCGTTCGTGCGGTCCAGTACACCGGCCAGCTTCCCGCCTCGGTTCGGGAGGCTGGACCTGCCGGCACAGTATTCCGCGCGGGTTCGCCT
>JARRPS010000334.1:0-2638 GCA_037382625.1 Gemmatimonadota bacterium
CCTTTGTACAGTGGACGAGTATGAAATGATTCGTCGCTCGAACCAGCGAATTCTGTGCCGTCAGCGGAAGTCCCGACTCTGCCCGCGAATCTGCCGCCCCGCCAGGTCCAGAGCCTCGGCCTCTCGCACCCGCACGTTGATCACGGCCCCCTCCCGCTCCACGATTCCTTCCAGCAGCAGGAGCGGAGCCCGAAGCACGCCGCGAAGCTTCTCCCGAAGGTCCGGCATCACGACGAAATTCGCGAACCCGGTCTCGTCCTCCAGCGTGATGAACATCACGCCCTTCGCGGTCCCGGGTCGCTGCCGACAGATCACCAGACCCGCGACCCGGGCCCACTGACCGTCGCTCCGCTCCTCCAGCGCTCGCGCGGGGAGAATGCCCCGTCGATCCAGTTCCGCCCTGAGAAACGAGATCGGGTGAGCGCCCGGAGAGAGGCCGGTGGTCCGGTAGTCCGCCAGCACGCGCTCGAATTCCGACATCGCCGGCAGGCGGCGCGCCGTCTTCACGGTGCGGCGAGCCAGGGGACCCGCGTCTCCCCGTGAATTCCGCAGCACCTCCCACAAGGCGTCGCGGCGCCCGGGCCACAGACTCTCGAACGCTCCCGCTTCGGCCAGCACCCGAAGCTCCGGCGGCCCCAGCCCGCTGCGCACCACCACCTCCTCCACCGATCGGAACGGACCGGCCTCCCGCGCCACCCGCAGCCGGTCCCTCGCCCGGGATCCGAGGCCGTGCACGAAGCGGAGTCCCAGGCGCAGAGCGGGGGCAGGCGGCGGGGACTCTCCTTCAGACGCTGGCTGGCGGAAAGCGCCGGAGGCCTCTTCCGGAGAGTCCGCGCCGCCCGCTTCCTCAACGACATTGAGAGCTTCGTGATAAAGGCCGGGAAGAGAACCGTCCCGGCCCTCGTTCGTGGAAGCTTCGAGCGTGCAGTCCCATTCCGAGATCGCGAGATCGATCGGTCGTACCTCCACCCCGTGCCGGCGGGCGTCATGGAGGATCGTCGCCGGTGAATAGAACCCCATCGGCTGAGCGTTGAGCAGGGCGCAGGTGAACTCCGGCGCGTACCAGCGCTTCAGGTAGGCCGAGGCGTAGACGAGCAGGGCGAAGCTCGCCGAGTGGCTCTCCGGGAAACCGTAGTTCGCGAACGCGGTGAGATACTGCAGCACCTTGTCCGCGACCGCGGGGGCGACCCCGTTCGCCGAAAGGCCGGCCACGAGATCCCGCTCGACCTCCTGCATCTTCCGGTGGGAACGCTTGAAGCCCATGGCGCGGCGCATGTTGTCGGCCTGCGCCGGTGTGAAGCCGGCGAGAACGATCGCCACCTTCATCCCCTGCTCCTGGAAAAGCGGCACGCCCAGCGTGCGCCCGAGCAGCGGCTCCAGCCGCGGGTCCAGATAGGTCACCGGCTCCTCGCCGCGCCGGCGCCGCAGATAGGGGTGCACCATGTCTCCCTGGATCGGGCCCGGGCGGATCAGCGCCACCTCGATCACCAGGTCGTAGAAGCAGCGCGGGCGCACGCGCGGCAGCGTGTTCATCTGGGCGCGGGACTCGATCTGGAACACGCCCACTGTGTCCGCCTCGCAGATCATGTCGTACACGGCAGGGTCATCGGGCGGCAACGCCGCGAGGTCCAGCGTCACGCCCCGGCTCTCGCGCACCAGCCGGAGCGCGTCCGACAGCATCGTCAGCATCCCCAGCCCCAGCAGGTCGAACTTGATGAACCCCGGCAGCTCCAGGTCGTCCTTGTCCCACTGGATGATCGTGCGATCGGGCATCGAGGCCCGCTCTACCGGAACGATTTCACCGATCGGCCGGTCGGAGATCACGAACCCGCCCACATGGATGGAACGGTGACGCGGGAGGTCTTCGAGCCCCTGCACGATGCGGAGCAGGGCCCGGGTGCGCGGATCGCCGGGATCGAGCCCGGCCGCTTCGAGCCCACCCTCGACCAGCCGCTTCACCGCATCGGCGCCGCCGCTCCGCTCCACCTCCGCGGCCAGCGCATCGCTCGTCGCCTGCGGGTATCCGAGCACCCGGGCCGCATCCCGCACGGCCATCTTCCCCCGCCAGGTGATCGACTCGCACACCATGGCCGCGTGCGCGCGGCCGTAGCGTTCGTACACGTACTGCAGCACCCGCTCGCGCTCCTGGTGCGCGATGTCGAGGTCGATGTCCGGGGGCTCGTGACGGGAGTCCGAGAGGAACCGCTCGAACAGCAGGTCCAGCCCCACCGGGTCCACGGCCGTTATCCCGAGGCAGTAGCAGACGGCCGAGTTGGCGGCGGAGCCCCTTCCCTGCACCAGGATTCCCTCGCGCCGCGCGAACCGCACGATGTCCCACATGACCAGGAAGTAGTCCTCGAGTTCGAGACGGCGGATCACGCTCAGCTCGTGCTCGATCTGCTTTCGCTCGGCCTTGCCCAAAGGATCGCCGTAGCGCTCGCTGGCGCCCTGCGCCACCAGGCCCTTCAGGAACTCGTGCGAGTCCCGCCCCCCCGGCACCTCGAAGGCCGGAAGCCGGGGCCGGAGCTCGGAGATGCGGAATTCGCAGCGCGCCGCGATCTCCGCCGTGCGTGCGAGCCCGAGGCACCCCTCGCAGTCACAACCCGGGAGCAGGCGATCCGTCCGGGGCGCACCCGGT
>JARRPS010000335.1:0-2612 GCA_037382625.1 Gemmatimonadota bacterium
AGCGATATGACCTGAGTGGCAGGAACGGTCGGCGTGGGCGCAGCCTCCGTCGGACCCTCCACCGCGGTCACGGTGACCGCGCCGTCCGCGACTGCGGATCCGAGCGCAGCAGTGATCGTGGCCGTTCCGGTTCCGGTTACCGTGATCGTCCCGTCCGCAGCGACCGTGGCGACGGATGCGTCGGACGAGCCAAAACTGAAGTAATAGGGGGAGGCCTGAACCGTCACCTCACGGCCGCCCGCATTGTACGTTACGGTCGTCCCTTCGACCCTCAGAGTCGAACCGACGGTCGTGACCACGTTCTGGGTTCCGATGGCCGGTCGGGCATTCGTGATCGTGGGATCGTTGATGAACTGCACTTCATCAATGAAGAGCTCGTATCCCGCACCTTCGATCGGGCCTGCCGCGACTTCGAACAGACCCCGTTCCATCGAGAGCTTCTCCGGATCGGGGAACGGAATGACGAATCTCTCCCAGATCGTAGTGAGCGGAAGATCCGTCAGCTGTGCGCCGTACAGAGAGTTTCCGGTGTTGTCATTGCCGACGCCGGCCAGGCCGAGCGTTGCCGGCATGCTCGCACGGGCCCAGAACTCGAGTGCGTTGTACCCCCTGAGGTCCCTCTCGCCGGAGCTGGTGAAAGCCCCTCCCGCGAAGCTGCCCTCCGGGTCGCCGAAGTTCGGCACGGTGAATTGCAGCGATCTCGGGCCGCGGTAGGTCACCAGGAACGAAATGTCCAGGGCGGTGACCTTGGATCCGAGGAACGCGGCGTAGTCGACCCCGGGGCCGAATTCGTCGAGGAACACCTCGGGGTCCGTCGGAAGAGGCGCCGGCTCCAGGGTGCTCACGTCCCGTTCGCAACCCGTGGTTCCAAGGAAAAGCGCCGCAATGAGGACGCCGATAGGGCGAGACACGATTCTCGAAGTCATGGCCTGCCTCGAGGCTGGGTGCGGGAGCCCAACGTCACGAGCCACCGGAGGAGCGGACCGTCGAACCCCGCTTTGTTCGGTTGTCGAACAAAGTAGGCGTGGAGAATGTCGGAGTCAAGTCGGGCGAGGGCAGAATCGAGGCATTTGGGGAGCGCAGCGTATGCATCACGCTTGCGCCTCGACAACGCGTTCTCGCAACATTCGAATCTTGTCGCGCGGCGTCTCTTTCCTCACCGGCATTTGGCCGTCAGTTGGTCGCCGCGACTCGACCGTGAACTATACACCAGGAGCCCGAACGCCATGCGCCATTCTCTCCCTCGTCCGCCCCTGGCCGCATTGATCGTCGCGCTTCTGGGAGTTGCCTGTGGAGCCCAGGGAGAACCGGCAGCAGAGTCCGCGGATGCCTCCCCGGAGCTCGAAGTTCAGGCCGCACCGGAAGCCACGCAGGCCCCGCAGGAGGCAGCGTGGTTCGGATTCAACAGCACCGACTACTGGGACAGCGGCATCACCTTTCACGTCACCTCGCCCAACGAGGGCTCGATCAACGAGGTCACGATCACGCCATCCGGTCTCGAAGTCGACAACTCGCCAGTTACCGTAGAGATCGACGGTACGGTCACCGGTGTGGAGGTTGGTGACCTGAATAACGACGGCTCACCGGAAATCTACGTCTACGCGACCTCGGCCGGCTCGGGCAGCTACGGATCGCTGCTCGCCTATGCCACCAACAACCGGAAGTCGATGACCCCGATCTACCTTCCGCCCGTCGAGGAGAATCCGGAGGCGTCGCCCGGGTACATGGGGCATGACGAATTCGCGGTCGTCGAATCGAGCCTCGTGCAGCGGTTCCCGATCTACCTCGAAGGCGACACCAATGCGCAGCCGACGGGCGGCACGCGACAGGTGCAGTACCGCCTCGAGCCCGGTGAGGCAGGCTGGGTGTTGAGGCCGTACGAGGTGATCGAGTACTGAGGGCTGAGGCCGTGATCCACGAGGTGTACGCCAGGTTGCTGAAGGTCCCGGAGTGAAGATCTGCATTGTTGGAGCCAGCGGAAAGCTGGGCCAGTACATGGTGCTCCACGCGCTGGAGCGGGGCTACGAGGTGGTGGGCGTCTGCCGTGAGCAAAGCATGGAGAAGCTCGCCGAGTTCGAAGACCGGATCTCGGTGGTGCCGGGCCCGACGAACGATCGCGAGGTCATCCGGGAGGCGGTCGCCGGCTGCGACGGGGTGCTGACGGTGCTGGTGCCCTGGGGGGTGGAGGGCTACGCCACGGGCACGGCGCAGGCGGTGCTCGATCACGCGCCGCCCGGCGCCCGCCTCGTGTTCTCCTGCGGTTGGCACATCTCGCGGGACGGCAAGGACGTCTATCCCTGGAAGCTGAGGGCGTTCGTGACCGTGTTCGGGCGGCTCGCGAAGCTGGCCCGGTTCGCGGATATCGAGGACCAGGTCGAAGCGTGTCGCCGGATCTTCGAGAGCGACACCCGGTGGACGGTCGTGCGAGGCAGCGATCTCGAGGAAGGGGAGAGCCAGGGCCTGCCGGCGTGGAGCCGGCACGTGGGTGATCCGATCCTCGACAGCAACCTCACCCGGCGGGTCGACTTCGCCCTGTTCATGGTGCACGCGCTGACGGACGACGAGCTGATCAGGGAGGCGCCGGCGATCGTCGGCCGGCTGTCGCCCTCGGC
>JARRPS010000336.1:0-3553 GCA_037382625.1 Gemmatimonadota bacterium
CTCACGGCCCGGCGTTCCCGAAGATTCCGCCTCCGACCTCGGCACATCCCACAGTGTCCTCTGCCAGATAGACCCATTGAACCACGCGGATCGCATCCGGGTAGCCTGCTCCCGCGCCTTCATCCGGCGGCATCACCGACTCGCCCACCACTCGCGCCCGGATCGGGTGCTTTCCCCCGCCGATCAACTCCTTCGCCGCCTCTCGCAGATCCGCCCCCGGGGCCTCGAAGACCCACGCGACGTCCGCGGAATTGCAGGGCTGAAACGCCAGACCTTCCCCGTCCACTTTCAGTAGCCCTTCCAGTGTGTCCGTCACGAGTCGGCGACTTGCGTCGGACGCTTCTGGCGAACGAGCTTGACCGGAGTCCTCGCCGCAGGCCGTGAGCCACCCTGTGACGACAGCCAGAAATCCCCACCTGACGAGGCGCCGCCATGTCGAATCCCGGCTACCTTCTGCGTGCATGTTTCTGCTTCTTCCTGTCGGCAAACGGTTGCGGAGGAGGCCGCAACGGTCACGACGACTCGTCCTCCTCTTCCATCGACGGCGCCTCCGGCATCATCTCCTTCGAACTCGACCGCATCGGCGACGACGGCCTCATCGGCCCGCCCGACGGACTCCGTTCCGTCATGTACGAATTCTGCATCCCCGCCGACAGCGCCAGCGTCGCCGAAGTTCGCGCGATCGACCCCTCTCTCGAATTGTATCCTGCGTCACCCGGCCGCGTCACTTGTTCAGACGAGCAAATCCTCTGTATCGGTTCCACCCACCAGGACGACTGGCGGACGATCCTCGAACGGCTCGCGGCCCTGGACTTCGTGACGCGGATCGACGAAGCCTTCTGGGAATGAGCCGTCAATCGGCCGTCACGATCCCATACCTGACCGCGTAGCTGACGCCCAGCTGATCCCTTTCCACGCCGTATACGGCCCCGTTCGCGAAGCGGCGCGGCGAGAAGCGCGGCGGCAGGGTGAGTCGGGCGACGTATCGACCCTCGGGCTCGAACACGTCCAGCCTCCTCGGTACGCTCTCGTCGAACGAGTCGGCCGTCCACGGAAGCGCGAAAATTCGACCGTCGGGATGCGAAACCCAGAGATCCACCACCTGAGGTAGGAACTTCGGCCAGCGCGCGCGCTCGATAGCCTGCTCGATGAGGGCGGCTCGGCCGGGTCCGCTCGCGACGGACGATCGCAAGCCTGAGATCAGCTTCTCCTCGATCGCCGGCGTGACCCGGATCGCCTTGCGATCCAGGGTGATCGCACGCACCGGTGTGCCTCCCCGATCGTAGGCCCGGATTTCATACGGAGCGCCGGGAGACCACCAGATGAGTCCCTCCGGCCCGACGGACCAGCTCGGTCGTACGGGCACGATCTCGATCGGGGACGATGGGCTCGCGGGCGTGGAGGGCAGCGACCACCGCACGATCGTGTCGCGGCCCCTCCCATTCAGGTCTTCGTCCGCGAAGCGAACGAGGGTATGGACGACGGAGGAGCCCTGGCCGGGACCCGGCACCGCGAACAGGTCGGCCACCGCCTCTCCGTCCGCGGCCACCTGCCAGTCGGCGAATCGAGGTGGAATCGGAGCTCCGTTCGCATCCCGGGACTCCGTCAGTCGCGACGAGCCGAGGTAGCTTCCCCCCGCGTCGAATCGATGCAGCACCGGCGGAAACGCCGAGCCTGCGACCACCGTTCCGTCGTCGACCTCGAAGAGCGCCGACGGGGTGCGCAGCTCTCCAGGGCCGCCGCCCTCTCCTCCGAAGTGAACCACCCGGGACCCATCCTCCTCGAATCCGCTGATCCGGCGGCTCTGGGCGTCCACCACCCACAGCCCGCCGGCCGCGCGCGGGGCCACGTCCGCCACGCGCCCGAAGGTCACTTCCCCGTCCACCGCACCCACTCGCAGCTTCGATCCCACCGTCCATTCCGCGACCCGGGACCGGCTCTCGACGTTGTGCAGGATGGGAACGCCTTCGGGAAGCAGTCCACCCGTCGCTTCGGTCGCGGGAGGACCTCCGCAGCCGGTCAATACGGCGGCGGCCGCCAGCGCGGCCACGGCGATGGGATGAACTTCGCCCTGCAGGTGGCGGTTGGATGCCGTCGTGGAACGCGCCGGGTCACCCCGTCGCAGAAAGAACTCTCGGTGCATGCGCCCTCCCGGTCAGTCCCCGCCCCTGGCGACCAGGTACTGGTAGGCGACCGGGATGGCGACGAGCACGAACAGCGTGCTCGAGATCAGGCCACCGATTGTCGCCAGTGCGAGGGAATTCCAGATGTTCTCGTCCTGGGACTCGGCGAACAGGACGAGCGGTAGCAACCCGAAGACCGTGGTGAAGGTGGTCATCAGGATGGGGCGCACGCGCTCGAGAGTCCCTTGCAGGATCGCGGCGCGGGTGGGAAGCGTCCGCCGGAGCTCCCCGATGTGGTAGACGATCAGGATCGCGTTGTTCACGACGATCCCGGTCATCATGATCGTTCCGATGTACGCGGTACGGGTGAAGGTGGCGTCGGTGTAGAAGAAGATCAGGAATACGCCGATCAGCGCGAGCGGCAGCGTGAGGAGCACTACGAAGGGCGCGGCGAGAGACTCGAACAGGGCGGCCGTCACCATGTAGATGCTCGAACAGGGCCGCCGTCACCATGTAGATGAGCAGGACGGCGAAGACCAGGGCGAGGTAGACCTGGGTCTGCTCCTCGTCGGTCCACCGCCAGTCCTCCTCCGCGTCGATGCTGAAGCCCGGAGGCAGTTCCGTCGCTTCCACGACGGCATCACGAATCAGGTCGCCCAGCTTTCTGGGGCCCCTGAATTCCCAGGCGACGGTGCGCTGGTACTGTTGATCCTCTCGCAGGATGCGGGCGAGAACGTCGCGACGGTCGACGGTCGCTACGTCGGCCAGCCGGACATCCTCTCCGCCCGCTGAGGGGACTCTCAGCTGGCCCATCGCGAGCAGGTCGAATTCGTCGTATCCCGCCAGCTTGACGGTGAACGGCAGTTCCTCCCCCGCCACCCGGATCACCTGGAAACGCGGCCGGTCCCCGGGCAGGTTGGCACTGACATAACCTAGAAGTTCCTCGACCGTAAGATCATGACTTCCAAGAGCTTCTCGATCGACCGTGAGAAAGTACTCGAACTCTTTGTCGCGATCGAACCACCGGCCGGTGGCGTTCGGATCGACGTCCTGGATCCGGCTGAACCGTTTCAGCCGCTCCGCCACATCGTCGGCGATCGCCTGCACCTCGAGATAGTTGTAGCCGAGGATCTTCAGCGAGTAGTTCGGGGGCGAGCCCCCGCCCCCGTAAAAGCTCGGCCCGAAACCGTATACGCGGACCTCCGGACCTGAGAACTGGTAGCTGTATGCGACCATCTGCTCCTTGATCGCGACCGGCACCTGCGTGGACTCGAGAGCCTCGGGAAAGGTGACCCGAATGTTGGCGTACTGGGGAAGAACGATCGTCTCGTAGCGTTTGACCTCGGGAAGCGTCGCGATCTTCTCCTCGAACGAGCGCACCAGTTCGTCGGTCCGTTCCAGTCCGGCTCCCCGGGGAAATCGTATGTTCA
>JARRPS010000337.1:0-3483 GCA_037382625.1 Gemmatimonadota bacterium
GGGACGACGGTCGCGAAGTACTCGCGGAAGATCTCGGGATACTTGCGAAGGCCGTCTTCGATCGACTCGAAGATGATGCCCTGCTCTTCCCACTCCTCTTTGAGCGAATGGTAGACCATTTCCGACTCGAACTGCGCCCCCACTCCCGCCAGGATCTTGCGCTCGGCCTCGGGAATCCCGAGTCGTTCGAAGGTCTCCTTGATATTCTCCGGGACATCGTCCCACGAACGCTCCATCCGATCCTGCGGCTTCAGGTAGAAGTAGATCTCGTCCAGATTGAGCGTGGAGATGTCTCCGCCCCAGTCGGGCATCGGCTTGGCGTAGAAAGTCTCGAGCGCCGTCAGTCGGAACTCGAGCATCCACTCGGGCTCCTCCTTGTGGGCCGAGATCTGTCGTACGATCGCCTCCTACAGGCCCTTTTCCGCCTTGAACCGGGGCTTCTCGTCGGTGACGAAGTCGTACTTGTACTCGTCGAGGCCAAGATCCTGTACGGTCTCGTTCTCCGGCATCGTCTGTGATCTCCCTTCGCCGCTCGTTTCAGCGGAGTGCGCGCACACGCCCGGCCGCAACGCGGCCGACGCATGCCAAATGTCAGACCGGCTCCGGCTCCGGCTCGTGCAGCCAGTCGTATCCCATCTCCTCGAGTTGATCGGCGAGCTCCGGTCCGCCCGTGTGAGCGATCCGCCCGTTGAGCATCACGTGTACGTGATCCGGCTGGAGGTAGCCCAGAATCCGCTTGTAGTGCGTGATCAGGAGCACACCCATTCCCGGGTCCTGCTCGCGAAGCTTGTTCACGCCCTCCGAAACGATCCGCAACGCGTCGATGTCGAGACCGCTGTCGGTCTCGTCCATCAGCGCCAGGGAAGGCTGGAGAACCGCCATCTGGAGAATCTCGTTCCGCTTCTTCTCTCCGCCGCTGAACCCGTCATTGACGTAGCGGGCCGCAAAGGTCGGCTGCACCTTGAGCAGATCCAGCTTCTCGTTGAGGAGCTTGAAGGCGAATACGTCCATGTCGCCCTCTTCTTCGCTTCGGCGTGCGTTCAGCGAAGTGCGAAGGAAATTAGCGATCGACACGCCCGGGATCTCCGCGGGATACTGGAAGGCGAGGAAGAGCCCGGCGCGACTTCGCTCGTCGGGCTCGAGCTCGAGGATGCTCTCTCCATCGAGGAGCACGTCGCCCTCGGTGATCTCATAGCCGGGGTGCCCCGCCACGACCTTCGCCAGTGTGCTCTTTCCCGAGCCGTTGGGGCCCATGAGGGCGTGCATTTCGCCGGGCCGGATCTCGAGGTCAACCCCGCGCAGGATCTCCGTGCCCCCATCCTCGACGCGAGCGTGGAGGTTCCGGATCTCGAGAAGGTTTTCAGACATTCCGCTCATGCTCCTGTGGGTTCTTCGCCCGGTCCCGGAAAGGACCGGTCAATCAAGAACGATTCTCGATAAGAGCGCTCAAGATACGCCAGTTGAGAACGAGTTTCAAGTATCGCCTCGTTCGATCGTGCTGCGATGGACACCGGGCCCCTCTACTTTGTTCCGGATCGGACGGCGGGTATAGCCGATCTGGCCGGCCGAGGGTGTGGGCTCACTCGATAACTTACTGAGGTAATGGAAGATGAAGGCTGCGTTCTTCCGACGGCATGGCGGACCCGAGGTTCTGGAGGTCGGTGAAGCACCGGAACCGGTCGTGGCGACCGGAACCGTGGTCGTCACGGTCCGCGCCGTGGCTCTCAATCACCTCGATCTCTGGGTTCGACGGGGGATCCCCGGCCTGGAGCTGGAGCTGCCGCACATAGGGGGTTCCGATGTGGCCGGTGTCGTCGAAGCGCTCGGGCCGGGCGTGACCGGATGGTCCGAAGGCGATCGAGTGGTGGTGAACCCGAGCCTCTGGTGCGGTGCCTGCGTGTATTGCGAACGGGGCGAAGAATCGCTCTGTCGAAGCTACCGGATCATTGGAGAGCATATCCAGGGAGGCGCCGCAGAGCGCATTCGCGTGCCGGCCGCGAACCTGTTTCGCATCCCCGAGGATCTGACCTTCGAAACGGCGGCGGCGGCGCCTCTCGTCTACCAGACCGCGTGGCGTGCGCTGACCGGCCGCGCGGGGCTGGCAAAGGGAGAAACGCTGCTCGTGACAGGCGGGTCCGGGGGTGTCTCGACCGCCGCGATCCAGATCGGAAAGCACCTCGGGTCGCGAGTGCTGGCTCTGACCTCCGGTCCCGAGAGCGTGTCGCGTTGCGAAGCCCTGGGTGCGGACAAGGCGTTCGATCGCCTCGCAGGCACGTTTCCCGGAGAGGTTCGCCGGATGACCGGGGGCGTCGGTGCCGACGTCATTCTGGATTCGGTGGGCGAGGCTCTCTGGGACGACTGCCTGCGCTGTCTGGCACCCGATGGTCGACTGGTCGTGTACGGTGCGACCACGGGAGCTGAAGTGCGGCTGAATCTCGCGCACCTCTTCTGGAAGCAGCTGCGGATCCTGGGTTCGACGATGGCATCGCATCAGGAGTTCGATCAGGTCATGGCCCTGGTCGCGAACGGGACGCTGCAGCCTGTCGTGGACTCCGTCCGGCCCCTCGAGGAGATCCGGACCGCGCACGAAGCTCTCGAGGGCGGCGAAGTGTTCGGCAAACTGGTGCTGGTCCCGTGAGTACGAGATCCGAATCCGGGGCCGGAGGGTGGCTGTCCGGAGTCCTCGTCGCGATCCTGGTCGCGGGTGCGAGCGCTTCCTGCGCCTCGGAGCCGGTTCCGGACCTGGATCCCGAGCGTGATAGCGAAGCCTCGACCGCCATCGACTCCGGCCCCGATCCCACTGCCGCCGAGGAGACCGAGGTTCGGCCGTTCCGGAACTTCTCGTTGCCCCCCGATGGCACCTCGGGGGGAGCGATCGAGCGTCACCCGGTCCGAATCCTGAACCTGGCGTCCGCCCCCTTCGTTGTCCGGGCCTCTGCCGGAGCCGCTCCTGTGGTGCTCGACACACTGGAGCCGGGAGAGGCGTACCGGGTGGACCTGGACGCACCCGCGGGCCTGCTTCGGATCGAATGGCGGTCACTCGACGGCCGCTTCCGCGGGAACGAGCCGGTCGCGCCGGGATCGAAATCTCTTGCCGACTCCGTGTCGATCGTGCGAATCGAGGCAGAAACCCGGTCCGAGTGAGCCGCGCGCCACGCTCGTATATATACCCCTTACAGTGAGTTGCGCCTGTGGAGTCCGGGCAACAAGGGCGCTGTCGCCATCCTGCGTGCCGGCGCCTGTAACTGCCTATTCAACAGGCGTTTGTGTGACGGGCCCGTGCCGCGCATCGAAATTGCATGCCTCTGACCCCGTACACGGCGGCAAAGCGGAAACGGACCAGGAGGTGCAGCATGTTCCGGAGCATTCCCATCTTCGCGATCGCGATGACGGCAGGCGTCGCGGCGATCCTCTTCTCCGGGCTTCGGCCCCCGGAAGCGGCGGCCACCGGAGCGAAAGTCGAATTCGAGGCCGACGAGTGGT
>JARRPS010000338.1:0-2610 GCA_037382625.1 Gemmatimonadota bacterium
AGCTCGGCGGAGCCGCCCGTCGGGATGGGAGTGGCCAGCTGTATGACGGCGACGGTTCCGTTGAGCCGATATCCCGGCCCCTCCGGGCGCACCACCCTCCCGTCCTCGAAACGGGGGGCCTCCAGCTCGCTCAACTCTTCGCCGTTCAGCGCGATCCGCCCGAGATCGATCCCGCCCGTCAGCGTCACGGAGCGGTTCCGGCTGACCCCTTCCGAGAACACGTTCTGATAGAATCTCAGTACGAGCGTGTTGAGCTCGTCGGGGCTGTGGTTGTGATACGTGATCGACTCGCGGCCGTTCAGGCGGGCCGTCTGCGGATCGATCTCCACCGCGATCCGATAATCTGCTGATTGCTGCCAGTATTCCGCGCCGGGACGTCCGTCGGCGGATCGAGTCCCCGCCGCGACGGCGTCCTCGTACCGCGATGGCGGCACGACGGGCGGAAACACCGGTGCCGTCGACACGAGGCTTCCTCCGTCGAGCACCCCCGGTGACGGCTCCGCCTCCTGCGCGTCGAGTGCCGTCGTACTCGTTGCGGATGCAACTATCATGGCGGTGGCCAGTGACCATCGAGCCTTGCGCCTCGCCCTATCCCGACCCGTCCTCCCCGTCCCTGCCATCGGACTCTCCTCCCTGAAGGGTGCTACTGCTGGAATTGTCGAACCCGGCCGTCACCCGGTGTCACAGAATAGTGGGCGTCGGGAAGCTACCTTCGAGCCCGCCGTTCCGCCAAACTCGCTACGGGCTCTCCCAGTCCGTCCAGTCCAGAAGCGGGATGAGACGGAGTCGCCCTTCATGTCTCCAGTCGGGGGGCGGCCATGCCAAGGTTCCGACCGGACAGATGCGGCTCACGCCGAGACGTGTCGCCAGCTCAGTCAGCTCCTTCAACCCATCCCGTCCGGCGACACCGATCGCCTGGATCCGACCCGCCAGAGGCTGAAGAAGTTCCTCGAGATTCCCGATTTCATCGGCGCCATAGAGCCATATCGTGCGCGGAATCGTTTCCGCGGAAACGTCGGATCGGCTTCGTGCGAGCACCGTCCAGGCGAGGTCCGGCGGCCCGAGAACCAGGCTGCTCCCGTCGGCGATTCCCTCGAATTCGCAAGCGGCCCTCGCGCGTCGTATCGCCACGGCGTCCACATCGGAGACGGAATACGGACCGAGTCGCTCGGCTTCCGCAGCGATTTCTCTCGCGATAGGGTGCGCCAGCTCCAGTGGATTCGAACTGACAGAGAGCACCAGACGCGGTGAGACACATCCCCTCTGGTCATACGCGAGCGCGTCCGCAGCCAGCCGAGCCGGATCTTCCTTCGAGGCGTCTGGCAGGAATATCACCAACCCGATCCGCGGTCCGTAGACGATCAGTTCGGTATCTGCGGGAATCCGCCGCCTGAGAGCACCGACGGCTGCATCGCCTCCATAAATGACCGCTTTACCTGACTCCTTTGCCCATAAATGCAGGGCGGGCGGCTCGGAGTCGCCGGGCCACCACGTAACGGCCAGCGAGCTGCCGAGCAGCTCGTCCTCGTCGGACAGGGCCCGCGCGAAGAGAGGTAGAAGCCACGGTTCGTCGGATCCGCTCTTCGCGAGAACACCGGAGCGGGCGAGGAGCGCGAGGATCGCCGCGCTGACCGGAACGCCCGGGACGTTGCCCGCGTGGACCTGGAGCAGCAGAGGAGGGCCGGCAGCCCGGCGTCGACGACCGGGCCGGCCGGGATCATCGATGAACCGATCGAGAAGCCGTGAATCGCCGAGTTCCGAATCCACGAGGGCGAGAAGAGCATCCTCGGTCCACTCCCGGGCCATCCCCCTCAAAGATTCGCGAGCTGCCGTCTCCGACCAGCCCAGATGTTGCTGAAGATGAAGCGTGGCCTCCATCCCCAGGGGGTCGTCGGGATCGACCAGGCGCAACGCTGCCCGGGAGACCGCGCCGACGACCTCTCGAAAAGACCTCTCGCCTCGAGCCCTCAACGCGGCAGCGCGAACGGTGCGGGAGACGGTGGCGGCCTGCGCGTCCGACAGCCGAGGCGCCGCGGGCTCACCGGGTACGTCTCGCCTCGCCGTCGGAAGCTCTCCGTTGCCGTCGTAGCCGGGGAGATGCCAGGCGGGCGTTTGAAATTCCCGCCTCGCATTCAGGCTTTCCGTGCGTCTCTCGCTCAACCTCCCTCCCTTGCACGGAGGAGCTCGGCGGTCGCCAGGGAGCATCCGCGCGGCGGCGCCCCCGGCGTTCTGCCTAGCAGCCGAATCCCTCTGGCGTCTCGCACGCCGCGATCCTCCGTCAGAACGCCGATCACCGACCCGGCGTTCGCGAGATCGTAGTGGCAGAGGATTCCCTCCGAACCCTCCGATTTTGGCACCAGGCTCACGGGATCGAGAACCAGAGTCCTCAGCCACGGCGGTCCGACGAGCGAAGAAGGACCCGAGCCCCACGCATACCGCTGCGACAGCAGTTCCGTCATCCCGAACTCGTTGACCGCCCTGGAAGGCTCGAGTCCCAACAGGGGCAGCAACTCTCCCAGAGTGGTGTCTCGTTCGAGTCCCTCGCGCCCCTTCACGCCACCCGTGTCCATCAGCAGCGAACCGGCGGGCAGGCTCCAGCGCTGCCCGGTC
>JARRPS010000339.1:0-2607 GCA_037382625.1 Gemmatimonadota bacterium
GGCGTCGGTGCCCGCGAACAGCAGGAGAACGCACAGCGCGACGAGCCGCCGACGTCTCACAATGGTACTCTCCTCTCCCTCATCACTCGCTTTCGTTCCGGCCGAACATGAAGGCCAGGTCATCGTCGATCCGTGCGCGCCAGGAGGCCTCGTTGTGGTCGGCGCCCTCATATTCGCGGACGACGAAATCCGTTCCCTCGATCCGTCCCTGCGCGACCAGCCATTCCCGGACGATCTCGTGCGGCGGTCCGTAATCGGCGTCCAGCCCTCGCGTGCCGTACGCGAAGAAATACCGGACGCGGGCCGGCGGCTCGAGTCCCGCCTCAATGTCCCTCACCACGAAGGGGACCGTGTCCGGATTCGCCGATGCTTCCACACCTCTCAGATAGCGCTCTACGATGGACTCGGACAGCGCGAAGTGGGTGGACTCGCAGCCGCAGGACCCGAAGACGTCGGGGTGGTTCGTCACGAGATAGAAGGAGAGAAGGCCACCCATCGAGGACCCCATCACGGACGTGTTCTCGGGCCCCGGGAGGGTGCGGAATTCCCGGTCGACTCGGGGCATCAGCTCCTCGATCAGGAAACGGGCGTAGTCCGGCGCCCCGTGCCAGGGGGAATACTCCCGCCCTCTCGCGTCCGTGCTCCAGGCCCCGACGACGATGACGGGAGGGATCACCCCCCCTTCCACGAGGCGCATCACCGCCTCGTCCACACCCCAATCGACACCCGTGTTGGCGATGCGCGGATCGAACAGGTTCTGTCCGTCGCTCATGTAGAGTACCGGGTAGCGCCGCTCCGGATTCTGATCGTAGCCGGGAGGAAGCCAGATCTCGACGTGGCGGTCGAGGCCGAGAATCTCGGACGGGAAGTCGTACCAGTAGACGAGCGTGCCGAGGACGCCGGAGCCCTTCCAGTCCGCCATGTATGCCTCGATGTCCTTCCGGAAATCACCGATCTCGTGCGTGGCCTCGACATCCCCGTCGACCGGCAGACGGTGGTTCGGCATGACCATTCCCGAGGGCCCCAGGGCCACCCGGTCCCAAGTGCCGAGCGTGAACTTGTATTCCAGCTCGGTACCCGGCGGGACGGTGAGGCGAGCGGAGCGATGGATGCCGTCACCTTCCATGGCGAGTCCGGCCGGATTCCAGGGCCCGAGCTCCGGGATGTTGCCGGACAGGTAGAGGGTGCCCGTTCCCTCGGGGACGGTGGCCGAAACGCTGACTTCACAGCACTCCTGCGACGACTCCGAATCGGAGAAGTCGCCCCCGGCGCAGGCGGTCGACAGCGGGGTTACGAGCAGGAACGATCGAGTCAGAGCCAAAGCAGAAGGAGCACGGAGATTCGTGGCCCACATCGAATTCCTCGCCGTTTTGCATCCGTGAGACCAAAAATCCTCGATCTACAGCCAGAGCAGCAACCTGTGCAGGACCGGGGGCTATAACAATGACTTGTCCCCGACACTCGTCAGTTGTAGGATGCGATCCACAGATTCGGGTGCGCCCCGATATCTCCCTGCCAGCGTCCAATGCCCCGCAAGTGCCTTGCTTGCAATGGTCTACAGCGCAGGGAACCCCGAGTCCGAGGCAGGCCGGCAGGCGGCGCGGATTCTGCTTACCGCATATGGAGTCTGAACCGCCTCGTGCCGTGTACGTTTCAAAGGGCTGGAGGATTCAATGGGGAAGAATCTCTTCTTCGCGCTCGCAATCGTTGTCTTTTCTCTAAGCTGCGATGACTCACCGCCACCGGTCACCGGTCCGGATCCGGGACTGCCTCCCGTCCCCCAGGGCTTCTATGCGCTTCAGAAGATCAGCGGGGACGGGCAGACGGGAGCTCCCGGAGAGCCGCTCGCCGATCCATACGTGGTGAAGGTGGTCGATGAGTTTGGCGGGGCGGTGCCTGACGCGACCGTTCGGTTCCAGATTCTGGACAATGTCGGGGGATCTCTGACTGCCAGCTCGGTCGTGACCGACGAGCAGGGAGATGCCTACGTAACGGCGCGTCTGCCCAACGATCCCGATGCAACGCAGAGTGTGCTGGCGCGCATGGACTCGGCCACGAACGAACTGACCTTCACATCCCGTACGACGCTGGCAGCAAGCGGCGCGTCCACGATCCGGATCGTCTCCGGAAACGGCCAGCAGGGGCCGACCGGCGATTCGCTTCCTGCTCCGCTGATCGTCGAGGTGTCAAACACCGACGGCGTGGCAGTTCCCGGCGTGAGTGTGAAGTGGCGAGTGACCAGCCCCAATGGAGGAGCTGTCCGCGAAACGCCGACCCTGACGGATGGCCAGGGGCTCGCCTCCAACAGCTGGCGTCTCGGTGACCTGCCGGGAGCGACCGACCAGGTGATTGCGTGGATCGAACCGGCCAACGCGCCGCCGGACACTGTCGTGTTTTCCGCGGAAGTCACGGCAGGACCTACGGACATCCGCATCGTCTCCGGGAACGGACAGACGGGCATCACCCTCGATACGCTACCCGACAGGTTGGTCGTGGAAGTCACGGACCCCGAGGGGATTTCTGTTCCCGGCGTTCGCGTGAACTGGAGCGTGATTTCGAGCTCAGGAGGCTCGATCCGGGAGAGTCCCACCTTCACAGACACTCTCG
>JARRPS010000340.1:0-2605 GCA_037382625.1 Gemmatimonadota bacterium
TCGCCCATCTTACGCCGTGAAGGGAATGATGTCGGGCTGGTAGGTGTCCTAGTTTGTCGGCATGCTCTCAGCCGCACCCGCGGGATCTTTCGAATTGGCCGATGCGAGGGTCTCGAGAGTGCGGAAGCTAGACTCACGAAGGAGGATCGCGGGTTCGTCATGGTGGCGGTGGCGGACTCGAATCACTAGATCCTGCGCGATCACTGCGTCGAGAAGCCGGAACCAGGCCCGGCGTGCGTTTGTCGAGCCTATCGTCTCGTTCACAGCCATGCCTCTGATATCCGCTGATCGGTCCTGGTCCCGCCAGCGGCGCTTCATTCGGTATTCTACGAAACAGAAGGGGCTGATCTTCGATGAAGGTCGCGGGCCACCTTCAAACCACGCGCGTTTCTCACGCTCGAGGGCGGCGCGCTCGACTTCAAGCCTCTTCCAGGATCTCTGTAACTCCCCGTGCAGTCGCTCCAAGTGTACAGGTGTACAGGTAGAGAACTGTGGCAGAGGCCTACGTACCGATGAATCGTGATTCTGATCGAACATGCCGTGGTGTTGCCCTGCCCCCCCAACACTTTCTCAATTTTCCTCGACAAACGCCGGGCAAGCTCACTTGACTCCCGTCTCTTGACTCCCCGAGTCCTGAGGGTATAGTCCGCGGATGCCCAAGCGCGAAGACATTTCCTCGATCCTTCTGATCGGCTCCGGACCGATCATCATCGGACAGGCCTGCGAATTCGACTATTCGGGTACGCAGGCCGTGCGCGCTCTCCGCGAGGAGGGCTACCGGGTGATCCTGGTCAATTCCAATCCGGCCACGATCATGACGGACCCGGATCTCGCGGACGCCACCTACGTCGAACCGATCACGGCCGAATGGGTGGAACGGGTCATCGAAAAGGAACGTCCCGACGCTCTACTTCCGACGATGGGCGGACAGACAGCGCTGAACGTCGCTCTCGAACTCCACGACAACGGCGTTCTCGACAAGTACGACGTCGAACTGATCGGCGCGGACACACGGGCGATCCGCATGGCCGAGGACCGGGAAGAATTCGCGGAGGCGATGGAGCGTATCGGGCTCAACGTGCCGCACGGCGGTTTCGCGCGCACGGTCGAAGAGGCGATGGCGATCGTCGATGACACAGGCTTTCCCGCCATCATCCGTCCCTCCTTCACTCTCGGGGGCATGGGCGGCGGCATCGCATGGAACCGGGAGGAATTCGAAGCGAAGGTCCGGCGCGGACTCGACCTCTCGCCGATCACCGAAGTTCTGATCGACCGAAGCGTGATCGGCTGGAAGGAGTTCGAGCTCGAGGTGATGCGCGACGGCGCAGACAACGTCGTCATCGTCTGTTCGATCGAGAACTTCGATCCGATGGGTGTTCACACCGGTGACTCGATCACCGTTGCACCCGCAATGACACTCTCGGACGTCGAGTACCAGGAGATGCGGGATGCCGCGATCCGAATCATCCGGGAGATCGGAGTGGAGGCCGGCGGCTGCAACATCCAGTTCGCTCTGAGCCCCGAGAACGGTGAACTGCTCGTCATCGAGATGAATCCGCGTGTTTCACGGTCCTCGGCGCTGGCTTCCAAGGCGACAGGATTTCCGATCGCCCGCATCGGTGCAAAGCTCGCCGTAGGCTACCACCTCGACGAGATCGAGAACGCGATCACCAGGGTCACGCCTTCCAGCTTCGAGCCCGTGCTCGACTACGTGGTAGTAAAGCTTCCTCGCTTTACGTTTGAAAAGTTCCCGAAGGCTGATTCCACGCTTGGCGTCCAGATGAAGGCAGTAGGCGAGGTGATGGCAATCGGACGGACCTTCCAGCAGGCCTGGCTGAAGGGATTTCGGGCACTCGAGAATGGCAGAGCCGGCTGGCTTCCCTCCGCGGACCCGGCCGATGATCACCTGAAGGACACCACGCCGGATGCGCTTCGCGCGGCGATCCGGACGCCGACTCCGGAGCGTCCCTTCCAGATTCGTCGGGCTCTGGACGCTGGAATAGACCCTCAGGATATCTCCGAGTTGACCGGGATCGACCCCTGGTTTCTCGAGCAACTCTCCGACATCGTAGCCTCGGCAACTGTTATCAGGGAATCGAAGGAGCTTGATCCAGAATTGCTCAAGGCCGCGAAGCGCATGGGCTTCGGAGACGCCGAGCTCGCGAAGCTGCGGGGTGTGCCCGAGGCGGAGATCCGCAATCTCCGTCACGAGCACGGCATTCGACCCGTGTGGAAAACCGTCGATACCTGTGCCGGCGAGTTCCCTGCGGCGACTCCGTACCTGTATTCCACGTATGAGACCGAGAACGAGTCCGAGAGCACCGACCGGCGAAAGGTGGTGATCCTCGGTAGCGGACCGAACCGAATTGGACAGGGGGTAGAGTTCGACTACTGCTGCGTCTCGACCGCGATCGCGATGCGCGAAGCGGGCGTCGAGACGATCATGGTGAATTCCAACCCGGAGACCGTCTCCACCGATTTCGACGTCTCCGACAAGCTCTACTTCGAGCCGCTGACGCTCGAGGACGTGCTGGAGATCGTAGAGCACGAGAGACCGGAGGGTGTCGTGGTGCAGATGGGCGGACAGACGCCCCTCCGCCTGGCC
>JARRPS010000341.1:0-2604 GCA_037382625.1 Gemmatimonadota bacterium
TCACCGCCGCAGGACCGTGCGCGTCGTATACTGGCCGATCGTGAATTCGTTCTCCAGGCGGCCGGCCCCGTACTGCCACTCGACGAAGCGTACGAAGGTGTCGCCCTCCATTTCGAAGTGTACGACGTTTCCGGGCATGAGGCTCCAGGTGCCCGCGAGGCTCACCCGGCGCTCGGCCGGCTCGGGCGCGGCGCCGCATCCGAACGACGCCCCGACCTTCGGTAAGGTCTGGTGGGCGACCAACCCTGGATCCCTCGCATTCGATCACCGGTTTCGCGCATGGCAGTCTTGGACACCGGGCATTGCATTTGGTTTCCCGCGGTTCCGGGATGCAGGGTCCCTCACGATCCCGAGACGACATGACGTGAATAGTCTCTCCCCCGGGGTGTATTCTATGATGAAGCGGCCGCCTCGTAGACTGACGGAAGGGTGGGGGAGGACATTCTGAGCTCTGAACCGCTGCAATTGCCCGAGTCGGTCCTGATGGCCGGCGCCCGCGACGGCGACGGAGCAGCGTTCGGGGAGCTCGTTCGCCGCCACATGCGGCGAGCCTACTTCGCCGCGCTCGGGCTGACAGGCTCGCACGAGGACGCGCTGGATCTGTCGCAGGAGGCCTTCGCCCGGGCGTTGGGCGCGAGCCGCCGCCTCGACCCGGAGCGGCCGTTCTATCCCTGGCTGTACGGGATACTGCGGCGGCTCTGCCTGAACCACCTGCGAGACGGTCGGGCGCGAGCGGCGAAGATGGAGGTGGCGGGATCCTGGCTCGTCGATGAGGCGCGGGATCGGGCGGCGGCCGCCGGACCCGACCGTGCGGCGGAGCGGGAAGAGCTGCGCCGGCGCCTGGCGAACGCGATCGCGGAGCTCTCGCCAGTCCAGCGCGAAGCGCTCTTGCTGCGGGAATTCGAGGGATTGCGCTATGCGGAGATCGCCACGCTGCTGGAGATTCCCGAGGGAACCGTGATGTCGCGGCTCTACGCCGCCCGGAAGGCGCTCGCGGCGGCGCTGGGAGACCAATTGTGAGCGAGGACTCGACGATGGACCGGCTGGATCGGACGAAAGAACTGCTGATGCGCGCGCTCGATGAAGAACTGTCGCCGCAGGAGCGGACCGAGCTGGACCGCCTCCTCGCCGACGATCCGACTCTGCGCGCCGAGCGCGAACGACTCGGCCGCCTGAAGGAGGTAACGGGAGAGATGAAGCTCAGAAATCCACCCGAGCAGCTCTGGGACGACTACTGGAACAGCGCCTACAGCCGGCTCGAACGGGGGATCGGCTGGCTCCTGGTGTCGTTCGGTGTCATCGTGGTCGGTGGCTGGGCCACGTGGCAGTTCGTCACCGAGCTGATCGCGGACACGGAGATGCCGCCGTTGATCAAGGCGGGCATTCTGGCAGGCAGCCTCGGCCTGGTGATCCTGACCGTATCGGTGCTCCGCCAGCGGCTGTTCGTCCGGAAGACCGACCCCTACAAGGACATTGTACGATGATGCTCACACCTTCTCCCGAGCTCCCGGGATATCGGATCGTGGCCTCGCACGGCCTCGTCCGCGGGAACACGATTCGCGCGCGGAACGTCGGCCGCGACATCACGGCCGCCCTTCGCAATCTAGTCGGCGGCGAGATCACAGAATACACGAAGATGATGGCCGAGGCCCGGGAGCAGGCGATCGACCGGATGATCGCCGAGGCCGAGACGATGGGGGCGAACGCGATCGTGTGCGTGCGCTTCACGACCTCCTACATCATGGGCTCGGCCTCCGAGATCCTGGCCTTCGGTGACGCCGTTGTCGTAGAGAAGGAGCCGGAAGTCGAGGGGTATTGAATCTATTCGGGCGCCGGCACGAAGCCGGGCCCTCCATCCACTGAGAGGGAGCAGGACATGCATCGGATCAAGACACTCACCTTCACGCTTGTACTTACACTTCTCGCGCTTCCATCGGGTATTCTCGCACAGGATTCGATGGCGGGAGACTGGGAGATCGGTGTTTCGGTGATGGGTCAGCAGATCCCTCTCGTCCTGCACATCACGAAGGGCGAGGAAGCGTATGAGGGGAAATACGACAGTCCCGCCCAGGGCGGGTTCGACATTCCGATCCGGTCGATCACGGCCGAGCATCCCGACTTCAAGACGGAGCTCGAGACCGGCGGGCCGCCGGCGATTCTCGAGGGCAAGCACGACGGGGACACGTTGAAGGGCAGCTTCACCCAGGCCACCGCCACGGGGACCTTCGAAGGAAAGCGGAAGGTGGAGGGCGAAGAGACCGAGGGCGAAGGGGGACGGTGAAGGTCACTCGCCGAGCCCTGGTCGCCGCAGCGGCGCTCCTGATGACGGCTCCTCCCGGCATGTCCGCACAGGACGCGCCGGATCTGGCAGGCGCCTGGGCGGGGACGCTCGAGACGGGCGCCGGGACTCTGCGGATCGTCTTTCACCTGACGCCCGCCGATGATGGCCTGGGCGCGACCATGGACAGCCCCGACCAGGGCGCCTACGGGATTGCGGCCGGACCGGTCACGCTGGATGGGAGGAGCCTGCGGATCGAGGTGCCGGTCGTGTCCGGGCACTACGATGGCACGATCGCGGCGGGTGGTGCGCGGATCGACGGTACC
>JARRPS010000342.1:0-2587 GCA_037382625.1 Gemmatimonadota bacterium
GACGATCGCCCAGACCACCTTCTCCCGCTCGCACAGATCGCGGAACAGCCCTTCGTCGCCGGGGCGCAGCAGCAGCGCATCGTTCTCCTGGTACTCCGCGCCCCAGATCTCGAGCACGCTCAGCGTCTCGTCACCGACCGGAATCGCGCGGACCTCGATGCGGGCCCCGGTCGGCTCCACGATCTCCTTGAGGACATTGCAGTTGCCTCCCGCCCCCTGGTCATGGATCGAAACGATCGGATTCCGCTCTCCCAGCTCGACGCAGGCACGCAGGACGCGGTTGACCTTCTGCTCCATCTCCGCATCGCCCCGCTGCACCGCGTTGAAGTCGAGCTCCGCGACGTTCTCCCCCTGCACCATGCTCGAGGCGGCGCCGCCGCCCATTCCGATCCGGTAGGCGGGCCCCCCGATCTTCACCACCCACATGCCGGGCTCGGGGGGGCGCTTCTCGACGTGTCGCGCATCGATCTGGCCGATCCCTCCGCTGAACATGATCGGCTTGATCCACTCGCGGCGTTCCCCTCCCGGCATGCGCATCCCGAAGGAGCGGGTGTACCCCTGGATCAGGGGCTCCCCGAACTTGTTGCCGTAGTCGGACGCGCCGTCCGAAGCCTCGATCTCGATCTCGAGCGGCGAGGCCAGGTTCGACGGATAGCGGAACGAGGCGTCTTCCCATGGAAGCTCGTAGCCGGGAATCCTCAGGTTTCCGACGCAATACGCCGCCGTGCCGGCCACGACCAGGCTGCCGCGGCCCGCCGCATGCACGTCCCGGATTCGGCCGCCGGCCCCGGTCTCCGCGCCCGGGAACGGGGCCACGCCGCTGGGGAAGTTGTGCGTCTCCGCCGTGAACAGGACGTGGTAGTCGAGGTCGGCCGGCACCAGCGGACACGGCATTCCGGGGCGGTCCGGAACGATCGTCCGGATCCGGTAGCCTTCGATGGCACTCGAATTGTCCTTGAACGCGATGACGCTGTTTCGCGGATTGGCGTCCAGAGGGCGACGCAGCAGGTCCATCAGAGAGCCCGGCATCTCGTCGCCGTCGATGACCAGTCGTCCCTTGAAGAACCAGTGCCGCGAGTGCTCGCTGTTGGACTGCGCCATGTCGAACAACTCGACGTCGGTCGGATTCCGTCCGATCCGGTCACGGAACAGGGTCAGATAGTAGTCCAGGTCCCAGTCGTCGAAGGCGAGGCCCATATCCCGGTTCACCCGCTCCAGCGCGGCCATGCCCTCTTCCAGCAGCGGAATCGTCCGGACGGGTTGAGGCTCCACACCCGATTCGAAGCTCTGCAGGGACTCGGGATACTCGCACTCGGTCATGCGGTCGTGCACGAGGGCGAGGAACGCGTTGCGATCGGAAGGTGAAAGCGTTCGATCGAGATGCAGCAGGTAACGGCGGGAACGTTCGATCCTCGATATCGAATCGATCCCGCAGGCACGGCAGATCGAGACGGCGTTCGTGGACCATGCCGTGGTGAAGGTCATCCGCGGGCCGACCTCGAGGAGTTCCGTCACGTCGGCATCGGATGCCGATCTGCGAACCTCGAGGAAACTGCGGCTGGAGAATCCCTCGGGCTCGAACGTCTCCGAGAGGAGCCAGGTGAGGATTTTCGTGTCCCGGTCGGAGAGCGGGCGCACCGCGGCGACATTGAAGCAGAACTCCCTTTCCAGGCGCACGAGGCGGGATTCGGAAACGGACCGGAGGCGTTCGTCGAGCGCTGCGGTCTGAGATGGCGATCGGGCGGAAACGCGATAGAAATGAAGCAGAGCCATGTCGATCCGCTGCTCCGGGATGTCGGGATTCGGTGCCTCTTGGGCCCTCTTCCACGGGCCCGCTCCGGAACTCGCGGAGAGTATAGCCCGCAGGCGGTGGAACGTCACCCCGCCGGACCCGCGACCAGATGCCCGGATGGGCCAGCCCGTGTCCACCGTCGCCGGGTCGGCGTAGGTTTCGCTCGACTGTGGGCGGCCCTGTCCGCCCGGGGAGAATGACACCGAGACCTGGAGCCGTATTCCTGCCCATGAACGATCCCGCCATACTCGCGCTGGCCGTCGCACTTTCCCTGCTGATCGGGCTCCTCGCGGGCCTCGCCATCTGGATCCGGTCGCGATCGCGTTACGAATCCGAAGAGCGCCGATTGCGCGACGATCACGAGTCGGAGGTTCGGGCCCTGCGGGAGGAGCTGGCCGGACTCCGTCAGGCTCGAGAGGCCGACGCCGAGAAGCTGGCCTGGAGCGAGAAGGCCGAGGAACGCCTGCGGGAGGCCTTCACCGCTCTGGCAGGAGAAACGCTCCGGAAGAACGCCGACAGCTACAGCTCACGCGCGAAAGAGGACATACAGGGAGTCCTCACGCCTTTCCAGGAGAAGCTGGTCAGCCTGGACGGACATGTCCGGGAGCTGGAGAAGGCGAGAGCCGGGGCGTACGAGTCGCTGAACAGCCAGATCCGGGACCTCAAGGAGACGCACCGACAACTTCACGAGAGCACGACGAATCTCCGTGCCGCGCTCAAGTCACCGACGGCACGCGGCCGCTGGGGCGAGGTCCAGTTGCGGCGTGTGGTCGAGATGGCAGGCCTGGAACGGCA
>JARRPS010000343.1:0-2584 GCA_037382625.1 Gemmatimonadota bacterium
CCCGGCGGTACGGGCTCCAGGTCACGCTGGTCGCGAATTCCTGGATGCGCGTTCCCGAAGATCCGTTGATTTCGATCGAGGTCGTGACCGATGGATTCGATGCGGCCGACGAGTGGATCGTGGAGCGGGCGGGCCCGGGGGACATCGCGATTACGGCAGACATTCTGCTCGCTTCCCGCTGCCTGGAAAAGGGAGCACGCGTAATCGGCACTACGGGCAAGCCGTTCGACCCCGAGAACATTGGAGCTGCGATCGCCACTCGTGAGTTGCTGGCGGACCTTCGCGCCGGCGGGGAATTCGCCGGGGGGCCGGCGCCGATCGAGAAGCGCGACAGATCCCGATTTCTGCAGAGGCTCGATGAGGAGGTCCAGTCGATTCGGAGGTCCTCAGGTGAGGCGTGAGCTCTCGTCATCCGAAGCGAGCCCGGGATCCGAAGGCGTGGCGAGACGCCTCCGACCATGATCGGTCTGCGTTGGCTCTGCTGGGTGCCATTGATCCTGCTCGGCGCAACGGAGGCCTGGCTGGGCAACTACGACGGCTGGGGCGCCTGGGCCTCGTCTCCACTGCTGCTCGGGCCGGCGGTGATCAGCTTCGCGATCGTAATGGCCGGGCTCTTCGAGTGCGTGAGGGAGTCCCGTGCGGGGAGACTGAGCCTCCTGGCCCCCGTGTACACGCTGATCGCAGCGCTGCCTCTGATCTGGCTGGCGGTCCGGCGGTACGTGATCTGAGCGGGAAGACCGGTGCGGCGCGACAGGGTAGGGACCAACGCCGCCGTAGGGGATGTGCCGATGTGAATTCAAGCGGAGGAGGCTACGTATGACGCAACCGACGACAAGGGGCAAGGGGAGTCCGGCCGGCGCCGCCAAGGCTGGAATCGGCTTCGGCACGGCGCTCGCGATCGCGATATCGTGGAGCGCGAACCACTCGATCCTGTGGGCGATCGTCCACGGTCTGTTTTCTTGGTTTTACGTGATCTATTACGCGATCAAGTATCAGTAGTCGACTCGACCAGCAGCGCGAGCCCGCAGACGAACATCGGCAGGGCCAGGAGTGTCAGCGTCAGAAGCTGCGTGGACCATTCGTCCATGCCCCAGGGCCCGAACCGCCAGGAGAAGAGCGCAGCGATCGCGATCAGCACGGATCCCGTGATCGCAGGCCACCGGGTCACGGCCCAGGCACCGAGGAAGAACGGGCCGATGATGGCGCTGCCGGCCAGAATTCCCAGGATGGTGCCGGCAATGTTGAACGAGCCCGATCCGTCCACGGCCTCGCTGACGATCGTCGCGATTCCAAACAACAGCCAGAATGAGCCGAACGCGAGCAGTACCACTCTCGTCGTCCGCTGTGCGCCCCAGTAGGTGAGAAGCGAGCTGAACAACCAGGTCAGCCACATCAGAGCCAGGACGAGACCCAGCCATTCGATCGACACGGACGTGCCGGGCTTTCCTCGTTCCAGGGCCGAGAGCACGACGACGGCCGCGAGGCCACCAACCAGCCAGGCATGGTATCCCGCCCGATGCGCCGCCTGGCGCTGGAATTCGTCGTGGTCCCGAAGCCACCCGATCTCACGCAGGATGCCCGGACCGAAGGCTCCGATCCCGGCTACGAACAGAAGACTCTTGTCCACGAGCATCCAGAGTGCCACGCCGACGACGACGAGGGCACCTGCCAGGAATCCCGTCATCGGGGGACGAAGCTCGTCTGCCCAACGCCTATTCATCGCCGGCCTCCCGATCGATCTCGAACAAATCCTCCACGGACACGCCGAACGTGTTCGCGAGCCGAAGCGCCAGTCCGACCGAAGGGTTGTACTTTCCCTTCTCGATCGAGACGATCGTCTGCCTCGTGACTCCCGCCCGATCCGCCAGTTCCTGCTGCGTCATGTCGTGGAGCCGGCGTCGGTGTCGGCGAACGTGATTCCGGACGTGATCAGAGCTTTTCATGCCGGAATGTAAATGTAAGTATACATAATGTCAAGTTTGTTTTACATCAACTTCGTTCCGTTTAGCAGCGTCAGGTTGAAACCTCGCACCCGCCGAGAGAAGATTGTGACCGTACGATGCCTCCGACGCCCGGCCATCTGAGCCCGCTACCCGTGTAGAGGTCCGTAAGGTGCCAGAGAGCAGACCCTCGGCCACTCGACCGAAAGGACATGCCGTTCGTCGGACGTCACTGAGACTCGCCTGCCTCGTCTTGTCGCTCGGTCTGTCCGGTTGCTCGCCGGAACCGACGGACGAGGCGGCGACTGTCGTCGTAGTCCATGGTCTCGGCCGGACGCCACTGTCGATGGCGCTGCTCGCGGAGCGTCTCGAGAGCGCAGGGTACCGAGTTGTGAACTTCGGGTATCCGTCCCGCTCGGAGCCGATCGAAGCGTTGGTCGATCGACTGGAGGGTGAGCTGCACCGCTGCTGCCCGGGTTCGGAAGACTCGGTTCACTTCGTCACCCACTCCATGGGCGGGGTTCTCGTGCGGGCGCTGCTGGCGCGGCGGGAACAGCCCCACCACGGCCGCGTCGTGATGCTCAGTCCTCCGAACCAGGGCAGCGAGATCGTCGACGCATTCGCCGATACGCCGGTGCTCAGAG
>JARRPS010000344.1:0-4610 GCA_037382625.1 Gemmatimonadota bacterium
CACTCCTCGTAGAGATAGTCCCGGGTCAGCGGCACGGCGTCCTGCCTTCGAGCCAGCTGAATCTGGAACACCACGTGACCCATGTTGTGAAAGGCGTGCTCACTCGCCGCCAGGTACCATTCGAACATGCGGCAGAACCGCTCGTCATGCATCCGGGCGATGTCCTCGCGCCTCTCGCGGAAGCGGCGCTGCCATTCCTCCAGCGTGTATGCGTAGTGCAGGCGGAGGACCTCGATGTCGGTGACATACAGCCCGGCCCGCTCGATCGATTTCATGATCTCCGACAGCGCCGGTACGTAGCCCTTCGGGAAGATGTACTTCGCCGTCCAGTCGTCCGTGATCCCCGGGCCGTCGGCCCGCCCGATCGTATGCACGAGCGCAATCCCGTCCGGCTTCAGGCGGTCGCGGACGATCCCGAAAAATCGCCCGTGGTGGGGCAGACCGACATGCTCGAACATGCCGATTGACACGATCCGGTCGAATTCTCCCTCGATCTCCCGGTAGTCGCGCAGAAGGAATCGAACGTGCTGCCCGGCGCCTGCCCCGGCGACCCGCTCGCACGCGAGGGCATGCTGCCCCTCGGAGAGCGTGATCCCGGTCACATCCACCTCGAAATGCCTGTGCAGGTGCAGAGCCAGGGCGCCCCAACCGCAGCCTATGTCCAGGACCTTCTGCCCCGGCTGCAGCAGCAGCTTCGCCGCGATGAGTCTCGATTTGTCCCGCTGCGCGCGCTCCAGGTCGTGCTCGCGATTCGCCGGCGTGAAGTACGCGCAGGAGTACTGCATCTCCTCGTCCAGGAATTGCCGGAACAACTCGTTCGAAAGGTCGTAGTGGTGTGCCACGCTCCGCCGGGCCCGGACGGGAGAGTCGTATTGCGAGAAGAAGTTGCGGACGCGACGGATGCGGGCGTTCTGAGCGGCAAGGGGATTGTCCGGCTGCCATCCCATGTTCCCCGTGATCAGATCGAAGAACTCGCGCAGCGTCCCCTGCTCGATGGTGAGCGTACCGTCCATGTACGCCTCGCCCGCTGCCAGCTCAGGCTTGAAGAAGAGTTTCCGCGGCAGCGACCTCTCATGCAGCCGGATCGCGACCCGGGGGCCGGGCGCATGCCCACCGAATACGTGCGCCTGCCCATCGGAGGTGACAAGCGTCAACTCACCCTTTCGGATCAGCCGCCCGAGAGACCCTTCTAGAAGGAACACCGCGCTCCGCCTTCGATCTGCGGGTCGGTCAACGGTAATTGCCGAAATTCAACTCGACGCCGTAGTCCTCCCCGCGGAGAAAAGCGATCACCTCCTGAAGCGTGTCTCTCGAGGGGGCGATCACGCGAAGCTCGTCGCCCTGGATCTGCACCTGCACTTTCTTGAACGACTGATCCCGGATCGCTTTCGAGATCTTCTTCGCGGTCTCCTGGTCGATGCCCTGCCGGAATCCGATGGTCTGACGCGCCCGACCGAGCGAGCCCTCCTCGACCGCACCCTCGTCGAGGTTCTTCAGCGGCACCTTTCGGCCGGCGAGCTTCTCGCGGAGGATCTGACGCAGCGCCTGCAGCCGATAGGTATCGTCGGCGTCGAGTGAGACGGCGGCGGCTCCACGATCGAACTCCAGCGTACATTTCGTGCCCTTGAAATCGTACCGCTGCGCGACCTCCTTTCGGGCCTGGTTGACCGCGTTGTCCACCTCCTGCAGGTCCACGCCGGTACTCACATCGAAGGAACTGTTTTTCGCCATCGGCTGTCGGCCTTTCCGTGAGTGGTCCAAGAGCGTTCATACCCCTCTCCTCGAATCTACGGTCGCCCTTCGCCGCGGTTCAACGCGGGAGCCAACGGGCCCTCCCGATGTCGATGAACGTCATGCGGTGGCCGCCGGCATTATCATCGGGTGTGGCCCGGCCACTCCTACACGGCGGGAGGCACCCTTGAGGCGCTCCGAAACTCGGGTCTTTCTCTCCGCGGTGATCGTCGCCGGCACGTGCGCGGTATTCCGCCGGGAGAATACGAACGGCGAGACTTTGACCCGGAAGGCGATCGACGAGCCATCTGGATTCGGACGATCGGTTCCAGGAACCAGAGCTTTCGGTCCATCGCTCTCGATGGAGAAGTGGTGGCATTCGGCTGCCTCACTACGAGCCCATTCGCAGCCTGTTCTGATCGCCGCCGAACACTTTCTCCCGGGCATGGTGCCGCTGGAACAGCGACAGTTTGAAGTAGATGGCGGCGAGCAACGTCGATCTCAGCAGCCTTTTGCCAACCGACCGGCCGAAGCGGCCTCCGAGAGCCAGATAGGTTCGCTGGAAGCGAATCCACCGACGGAGGATCGCGCCCCACGAATAGAAGCGCCGGTTGATCTCCTCGAACGCCTCGAAAACCTGGGATCGGCCGACCGAACGGGGCTCGAACACCAGGTGATCCCCCTCATAGTGTGACAGATCGTGATCGACGATCCGACCCTCCCTCTCGACCTCTTCGTGGAATGGCGTTCCGGGAATGGGGATCGACAAGGAGATCAGGATGGCGCTCGGGTCCACCTCGTTCAGCCGCTCCGGCACAGAGCGATAGTACTCGGGAGTGTCCTCATCCAGGGCCAGCATGAACCCGGTGAAGATCAGGATCCCCCGCTCGCGGAGCTTCGCGAACTGTGACCGGTATTGCTCGACGTGGTTCTGCCCCTTCCGAACCGACCGGAGACTCGACGGATTCAACGACTCCATGCCGATGAACGCCATCGCCGCGTGGGCGTCGCTCAACAGGTCGAGAAATTCGTCGTCGCGCAGGCAATTGAAGCTGAACTGGTAGCCGACGCCCCACAGGTCGAGCCGGGCGATCTCCCGCAGGAGATCCTTCGCGTACGCCATGTCGCCGCCGAAGTTGTTGTCGTAGAGCATTGCCACCTTCCGCCGCGGCAGCGAGAGACCATGCGAAGACGATAGATCCCCGATTACATCGTCGATCGGACGGGTGCGGAAGGGGGCTGGTCGAATGTTCAACTGGCAGTAGGTGCAGGAAAAGGGACAGCCTCGTGTCGCTTCGGTAACAATCGGCACGCTGAAGCAGGATTCGACGAGATCGTACCTCGGCGGCGGGATCCCGACGAGTGACGGGGCAAGAGGCGCATCGTACCGGGGCTGTAGACGTCCCTCCACCAGGTCGCGGACCACTTCGGGCCACACCGTCTCGGCCTCGCCGACGACCACGCAGTCCACGTGCGGAGCGACGAGCTCGGGAAAGATGCTCGCGTACTTTCCGCCCGCGATCACGACCTTACCGAGGGCGCGGAATCTCGCGGCCACCGCATATGCATGCGGCGCGCAGAAGTCCATGAAGCTCAATGCGATACAATCTGCATCCGTATCGTAGTCGATCGGCCGGACCATCTCGTGGAGCACTTCCACCTCCACGAAGTCCGGGGTCAGGCCTGCCAGCAGAATCCCGGACAGCGGGGGCGCCGGAGAACGCGCGTAGTAAGCGCGTTCCTCTCCGAGGTTCTGGAACAGAACGATGATCTGGATCTTCGGCTTCGCCATTCCGTCCTCCGTGGATCTCCTATCTCCATCCTTGGAAATGAAAGTGAGCGGATCCGGTCAGCCGACGGTCAAGCGCCGCTTGATCGCTGCCTGATCGAACGATTTCACGTTCCTATCGTGATCGCGCGACGCTGGCTCGCCAGCGAAGGGAGCAGACGATGAAATCCATGGGAGCGACAACCCGACGCGCACTCGGCGGCGTGATGCTGGGGGGAGGTGCGCTGATGGCCCTCTACTGGGGGCTCTACCTGAGCGGACCCGTCGACCTCGGACAGAGCGAGCCCGTGGTAGCGGCGTTCGAATCCGCTTTCGTTCTGGCCGATACGCTGCTCGCTTTGCTGCTGCTGATCGCCGGCTGGGCTCTGCTGTCGGATCGGCCGGTCGGGCCCTTCGTGATGACGGTCGCTGCGGCGATGAGCCTCTACCTGGGCTTGCTCGACCTCGTGTTCTACGCCCGTCGCGGACTCCTCGCTTCCCCGAGCGGCACCGCTCTGTTCGAGCTCCTGCTGATCGGAACGTGCGTGCTCGGCGGCACGGCCTGTCTGGGAGTCGGGTGGGAGCTTCTGGCCGGAGACGAATCGTGAGTTCCACCGCTTTCCTTCGCGACGCGGGTCCCGCACCGGTGCTGAGCAACCGGTTCCTGCGCGCCTACGTATCGACCATGCGACCCTACCTGATGTTCGTCTCGGGCATCACGGGGATCGTCGGAATGTCACTGATTCCGGGCGTGTCGACGGGACCGGCACTGGTGCTCGCTGCCGGGTTCTTCCTCTCGTACGGATTCGGGCAGGCGCTGACCGACTGCTTCCAGTTGGACACCGACGCGATCTCCGCCCCCTGGAGACCGATGATTCAGGCGACGCTCCGTCGCTCCCGGGTGCTGGCGATCAGTTTCGCCGGACTCTTGGTCGTGGGTGCCCTGTTGACTGCCGCAAACCCTTGGAATCTACCCCTCGTGATTGCCATGGTGGTCGGCCTGGCGACCTACACGCCCTTCAAGCGGCGCTGGTGGGCTGGTCCTCCCTGGAATTCCTGGATCGTCGCGCTCGTGTGCGCTTCGGGTATTCTGGCTGCCGTCGGGGTCGCA
>JARRPS010000345.1:0-3075 GCA_037382625.1 Gemmatimonadota bacterium
GTCGGTTGGAAGCGAGACCGAGCACCAGGCCGAGAATGAGGACCAGGAAGAACACGCTCTGGCCCGAGTGGGCGACGATTCCAAACCAGGCACACTGATACCGTCTTGTGGGGAATGCGAAGAACAGAGCCCCGAGAATTGCGGAACCAAGGATGGTCCATGGTTGACTCAAGCGGTACAGTCCGAAGAGGATACCGTTGGCGAGCCAGTCGCATTCGCCGAACACGCCCTGCATTCGGGGCAGCAACAGTCCGCGAAACAGCAACTCCTCGCCGATGACGGTATTGAACAGAGCGGATACCGAGAACAGTGCGAGGACAGCCCACGCACCTTCCAGCCGCGTGCGTACCTCCGGACCCTCGAAAAAAGGCGGCGAGGCTATAGCCGGCTGGTTCCGCCAGGAACGGGAACAGGCCGATCCAGAGATCGTGGACATGTGGAGCACCGAGGAACTGGTAGGCCGCGGTCAGTGCGAGCAGAGGGAGCAACCACAACCAGAGGAACTTCTGCGACGATCCCGTTCTCGGAGATCGCGGGGCGGAAAGCCAGAGACTCCGTCGGATCTCAGACCACCGAAGGCCAATTCCTTCCCGGTGCAGACGGCCCAGATCGCGGCGATCCTCGCGAGGCTATACTGCCGAACCACGAAATTCTCTCGTCACCTCGAGACGGGCGTGTATGGCAGCTCGGGTTCCCGCCCGTTGCCCGCCAGGTACTGGCAACCGCGTGGGAGCTCCGGCGACGTGGTCAATGCATGCCCGAGTCAGCCGCACGCAGCACGTCCACGATCGGGAAGCGCTCGACGCGAGGCGGTTCCGTGAGCTCGTACGCCTCCGGGATACTCTTGCGCAGATCCGATTCGAGATATCTCGCAAGCGACTCCTCTGAGTCCCACAGATAGATGCCAGCCCACTCACCGGTGGACTCGTCGTAGGAGTAGTACTTCTGGATGAGCCCCGCGACCCGGCGAAACTGCGGCAACCGCTCCCGGTACCGGCGTTCCATCTCCTCGCGTGACAGATCTGACTTCAGGCCTCGAACCATCAACATGATGGTGGGTTGCGGATTCTCCATTCGACCTCCTTCGCACTCGCTCGTCTTTGCCCTGCCGCTTCGACACCTCGGCGAACGTAGCCAGTTCCTCGACGAATGCCGAATCGATCCGCAACGCCCGGGTCAGCGGTGCCAGGTCCTCCGCGTGCGCGGCATGGGCGCCTTTCGGGGCCGAGTTCCCGGGTGGTTCCGACCCACGAAGAGATCTTGGGGTTTTCGCACTTCTTGACTATGTATGCGAGATCATACGTGAAAGCGGCACGAACCACTCAGGAGCAGCGCATGTACCGATCGCCCGGTCGAAGAGAACGCTGATGACGATATCCACCCTGCTCGACAGCTCGAAACTTCGCTACTTCACCGGCGCGATGCTCTATTTCGCACAGGGGATCCCGCATGGACTGCTCGGCATTGCCATACCCGCCTGGCTGGCCAGCCAGGATGTCAGCGCCGGCGCCATCGCGTCTTATCTGGCGGTCGTGATTCTGCCCTGGGTGTTCAAGCTGATCACGGGGCCGTTCATGGACCGCTTCCAGTATCCGGCCATGGGGCGCAGGCGGCCGTGGGTGCTGGGGGCGCAACTCGGCCTGACGCTGTCCCTCCTGGCGCTGATGCTCGTCGACGATCCGGCGAGCCGGATGGGAACCCTGATGCTGGTCGGCATCCTGATCAACATCTTCGCCGCCACCCAGGACGTGGCGGTGGATGGCATGGCCATCGACCTGACACCGGTCGACGAGCAGGGGCGCCTGAATGCCTTCATGAGCTTCGGGAAGGCCGCTGGATGGTCGATTTCGGCGGCCGTTTCCGGTGTTCTACTGGTGACGTTCGGAATGAAGGTTACCGCCATCGTGGCGTCCGTCAGCTGCGGCGCGATCCTCATGGCCTTCGTCCTGGTGACCGAGCGCCCCGGCGAACGCAGGCTGCCCTGGTCGGCAGGTGAGGCCCGCGGCCCGAGCGCAGCCGCCAGTACGTTCAAGGACGTGTTTGCCGGGATCAACGAGGTGCTGTGGAAACCGGTCAGCCTGATCGTAATGGTCATCATGGTGTTCGACGGCCTGATCGGCGGCTACGGCAACGCCTTGATGCCGATCGCCGCCATCAACGTGTTCGGCTTCACGACGCCGCAATGGTCCAATCTGGTGGCCGTGATGGGCATTATCGGAGCGGGAGTCACGCTGGTGCTGGGACCGGTCATCGACCGGATCGGGCCCAAGCGCATGCTCATCCTCACCACCTCGCTGGTGGGGATCCACGCCTTCCTGCTGGCCCAGACTCAGTTCCTGTGGAACGACAGCCTGTACGTGAAAGTCATGCTCTCGATCTGGGTCATGATGTTGCCGATCACGATGGTCAGCGTGCTCGCACTGGCCATGGCGGTCTGCTCGAGCGCCTGTGCGGCGACACAGTTCGCGATCTACATGTCGGTGGCCAACCTGGGCCATTCGGCGGGCTCCAAGATCTTCGGCATGGTTTCCGAGCAGACCACCTATCCCCAGTCGTACATGTTCCTGGCCTTTCTGGTGATCGGCATGATCGTCGTACTGGTCTTCTACCGGCACCAGCATCGCGAGGCTGGAGATGGCGCCCGGCGAGGCAAGCGCATCTACACCATCACGAGCGGCGGAGGCGAAGGCGGCGGCGTGTTCTTCTCCGGCGCCATGCGTTGCCCCAAGTGCCGCTCCGACATGCAGCAGCTGGACGTCGAGGGCACGATCGTCGATCGGTGTGATCGCTGTCAGGGCATCTGGTTCGATGCCGGGGAGATGGAGACTCTTCGCGACAGAAAGCTGGCGGAAGCCATCGACACGGGCCCTGCAGAACGAGGGAGGATCTTCGACAGTATCGGCCAGTATCGCTGCCCGCGTTGCGGCGGAGTCATGGCCCGGGTCGTGGATGAGCAGCAACGCCACATCGGCTACGAGACCTGCACGGGCTGCGGCGGCTCCTACTTCGACGCCGGCGAGTTCCGGGACCTGTCGCAGCTGACCCTGTCGGACCTCTTCAAGCGCTTCGCCGACC
>JARRPS010000346.1:0-2560 GCA_037382625.1 Gemmatimonadota bacterium
CGTCACGGAAGGCAAGATCCTCGATGCGGCTCGTGATCTGCTGGCCGAGGGCGGCATCGAGGCCCTCTCGATGCGCGCCGTCGCCTCACGCGTCGACCTCAGCGCCACCGCACTCTACCACTACTTCGACAACAAGGATGCCCTCGTCGACAGGGTGGTCCAGCACGGATTCCAGCGATCCGAGGAGTATCTGCGGCGCGCCGTCGAGTGCTATCCGCGGGGATCGATGGAGCGGGTCGCTGCGCTGGGCGAAGCGTATATCCGCTTCGCGCAGGAGAATCGGCAATACTTCAAGATCATCTTCGCTATACGGCCCGAGCGGCCGCGCGCCATCGATGACGTGCCGGGTCAGGGCGGTTATCGCGTGCTCCACGAGTCCGTGGTCGAGGCCATGGAAGCGGGCACGATCCGCCGCGAGAACCCGGATGTCGTCGTACTCTTCCTGTGGTCCGTGGTCCATGGGCTGGTCACGATCTTCATGGCCTGCGATCCGGCACACATGCTCGACGAAGCCGGACTTTGCGGGGGAGATTGCGGCCAGCCGGAGGCGACCCTCGTGCTGTTCAACCACTTCCGTCAGTTGATCCGCGAGGGGCTCGAGCCGTCATCGGGGCACCTGGGATTCGGCTCGGATGGAGAACCGGAGGCGGTCCGATGAGCCGGCCGAACGGACAGATCCGATCGGGTCTCCCGGTGCTGATCCTGATCGCTTCGCTGGCGTCTCCCGGGACCGCCCAGGAGACACCGCCCGAGCCTTCCGCGGCCGGGCTGATCGACGTCGAGGCGGCGCGACTGCCGATTCCCGACAGGATCTTCGACATCGACCGCGCCGTGCAGATCGGGCTGCGTAACAACCGGAGCCTGCAAGTTTCGAGACTGGACCTCGCGACGGCCGAGAAGCAGGTGAAGGAGGCCTATGGAGGTCTCGTGCCCGAGATCGACGGCAGCATGGGCTACACGAGGAACATCGAGGTGCCGACGTCGTTTCTCCCCGGCTTCATCTTCGATCCGACGCTCCCGCCGGACTCGCTGATTCCCGTAAAGTTCGGAAGCGATAACCAGTGGAGTGCGGGACTCACTATCAGCCAGCCGCTGTTCGATGCCGCCCTTTTCACGGGCGTCAGCACGTCGGGCAAGTTTCGGAGCTATCGGCAGGAGGTGTTGAGAGGCTCGGCGCAGCTCATCGCGACGAATGTCCGGGTCGCGTATCTCAACGTGCTGGTCTCGCGAGAGGCCCACCGGGTCACGCTCAACAGCGTGGAGCGCGTGCAGGGAACGCTCGAGGAGACGTCGGCGCTCAACCGGGCCGGACTCGCCAGCGACTATGACGTGCTGCGCCTCGAGGTTCAGCTCGCCAACATCACGCCACAGCTGCGGCGCACCGCGAACGCCGTGCGCGCCGCCGAGCGAAACCTGGCGATCGAGATGGGTCTGCCACAGCTCGAGCAGGCGGGCGCAGCGGGGAATCTCGCCGAGATCGACCTCGATTCACTCGCCGCCAACGATCCTACAAACCGTCTGATCCTCGAGTTCACGGGAACGGGCAATCTGTCGGCAGCCGACGTCGACTCGCTCAGCCTGGTCGCCAGACTGAATCGGTCGGACTTGAGACAGCTGGAGCTGTTTCGCGAGCTGGAGGAGGCCCGGGTGAAGGTGGAGCGGGCGAAGCTCTTCCCGACCCTCAGCGCCTTCTACAACTGGAATCTCTTCGCGCAGGAAGACGATGCACTGAACTTCTTCGGCGAAGGCCCCAACCAACGGTTCACGACCTCCGCAGCCGGCGTACAACTGAGCGTGCCCATCTTCTCCGGGCTGCGCCGATGGAACCGGGTGGAGCAGCGGCAGATCGAAGTCCGGAAGGCCGAGGAGCGCCTCGCCGAGCTGAACCAGAGAGTCGAGAGCGATGTTCGAACCACGCACGACCAGGTGATGGAGGCGCGAGCTCGTGCAAGAGCGCAGCGAAGGGCCGTGCGCCAGGCCCAGCGCGGCTTCGATATCGTCACCCGGGAGTACCTCGCGGGCACGAAGACACGCCTCGAGGTGACGGAAGCCGAGGTATCGCTTCGCGAGTCGGAGCTGAACTACGCGGAAGCCGTCTACGACTACCTGGTGGCTCGGGCGCAACTGGACTATGTGGTCGGCGCCGTTCCCGCCGTGGAGCCCGTGGTGCAGCAGATGATCGAGGATCCCGGCGAGGCGCCGCCTCCCTACCGGAACGAAGCCTACATGGAGAGCAGGGAATGAGGATCGATAGAGGAGTCTCAGCCGGCATGCGTACCCTGGTCCCGTTGGTGCTGTTGTCCGCAGTCGCCACGGCCTGCGGCGCAGGATCCGCGAGCGAATCCGACGCCGGAGCCGACGCTGACGTCGCCGAGCCCTACGTGAAGATCGTGAACGTCGAGGTCACCCGTGTCGCGCCGGAGAACTTCACCGCCTTCGTCCGGATCACCGGCGAGGCCGAGGCCGAAGATGACCTCACGGTCAGTGCCCAGGAGGGCGGACTGCTCCTGCGGTACTTCGTCGAGAAGGGACAACGCGTGGGCCGCGGTGCGCCCATCGC
>JARRPS010000347.1:0-4044 GCA_037382625.1 Gemmatimonadota bacterium
ACCGGCGTGGGCACGATGCGTCGGGCCCTGCGTCTGATCTGTCGCCGTCATCGGGTCCGGACCTGCCACTACGACATGCCCGCCCGGTCACCGGATCGACCTTGCCTCGATTACCACATTGATCGGTGCCTCGCTCCGTGCGTCGGCCTTCAGAGCCGGGAAGACTATCGAGCCGCGATCGACGAAGTGCTGTCGATTCTCTCGGGGAACACCTCCTCCCTGAAGGGAGAGCTCCGTGCAGAGATGGAGGCAGCGGCAGGTAACCTGGAGTTTGAAACCGCCGCCGAATTGCGCGATGTGATCCGAGGTCTCGAGATTCTCGAACGGCGGCAGACGACCGTCGACTTCCGTGGCGGGGACCGCGATGTGCTCGGGATCGCGGTCGAAGGAGATGCCGCCTGTACGATTCTCCTCCGGGTACGGGACGGACATCTGTTGGGGCGCGAGGTCCGTTTTCTCGCAAACGTGGACCCTGAGGACCGGGAGGCCGTGGTGGACGCGGCACTCAAGGGTTTTCTGCTCCGCCGCGAGGAGATCCCGCCCGAGATCCTCGTGCCGATAGAATTTCCCGACCGGCGGCTTATGGAGTCTTTCCTGACCGAGCGTCGCACCGGAACCGTGCGGATTCGCCGGCCGGGTAGAGGTACCGGACGCAGATTACCCGGATTCGCCTCCGATCGTCCGAAACGATCCCGCGGCTCGCGAGGGCGCCGATCCCGCGGCGCTCGGACTGGCCCGAGCGCTCGATCTGCGGGAACCGCCTCGGGACATCATCTGCTTCGACATCTCCACGCTGGGGGGTCGGGAATCCGTGGGGAGCGCCGTTTGGCTGCGGGACGGACGTCCGCACAGGCAGGAATACCGGCGATTCCGCATCCGGGGCACCGTGGACGGAGCGTCCGACGACTACGCGATGATGCACGAGGTCGTTGGTCGCTATTTTCAGCGGCGCGTCAGTGAAGGGCGTGACCTGCCGGATCTGATTCTCGTCGACGGAGGCCGCGGACAGCTCGGCGCGGCGGTGCAGGCGATGGAGGGAGCCAGCGCCTCGGACCTGCCGGTAGCGGCGCTCGCGAAGAGACGTGAAGAGCTCTACCTCCCGGGACGGAGTGAGCCGCTGGTGCTCGATGACTTCAATCCAGCGCTCCACTGGCTGCAGCGGGTTCGGGACGAGGCACATCGCTTCGCCGTTGGGTACAACCGGACGCTCCGCCGAAAACGGACACTGAAGAGCGTGCTGAGTGATGTACCGGGTGTGGGAGCCGCCCGGGAAGCGGATCTGCTGCGCCGATTCGGAAGCCCGGCGGCCATCGCGCGACTCGATCTCGATGAGCTCATGCGGGTGCCGGGGATCGGTCCGACGACCGCAGGACGGATCCTGCAGGCACTCGCCCCCAACCCCGAAAGGGAGATCGACGATGGAGATTGAATCTGACAGCAGGTTCCGTCTCGAGTGCGGCGGCTGCGGTGCGATCGAACAGGCGGAGCCGCTGGCGTCACTTTGCCCCGAATGCGGAAGCCCGCAGCTCGTTCGCTATTCCGAGTTGCAGGAGCTCGGGCCCGAGGTTGCCGCCCTCTGGGCGACTCGGCCCCGGGGAATGTGGAGATTCGCCGAGATTCTCCCGCTCAGGTCCGGGGAGGCGCCCATCACCCTGGGGGAGGGTGACACTCCTCTTCTGCCGCTCCCGCGCCTGGGAGCGGAACTTGACATTCGGCTGTTCGTGAAGGACGAGGGCCGGAACCCGACCGGCAGCTTCAAGGACAGGGGTCTTTCCGCTGCAATGACGCGCGCCGTGCACGACGGGGCGCGCGAATTCGTGATCCCGAGTGCCGGAAATGCCGGAGCGGCGCTTGCCGCCTATGCGGCACGTGCCGGGGTTCCCGCACGGATCTACCTGCCCGAGGACACTCCACCGGGCGTCCAGGTTCGCTGCCGGGCTTTCGGCGCCGCAATGACCGCCGTGGATGGACTGATCACCGACTGTGGAGTGCTCGCGGCGGAGGATGCGTCGCGTTCCGGCGCTTTCGATCTGTCGACGTTGCGAGAGCCGTACCGGATCGAAGGAAAGAAGACGATGGCCCTCGAAATTCTCGAGGCCCTCGACTGGCGACCTCCCGATGCGATCGTATATCCAACGGGAGGTGGAACGGGATTGATCGGTACCTGGAAGGCCCTCGGGGAGCTCTCCACCATCGGGCTGATCTCCAGCCCCGAGACACGCCTCTACGCCGTTCAGGGGGAGGGCTGCGCTCCGATCGTCAGAGCTTGGAAGTCGGGGTGGGAGGCGGCAGAGGAGTGGCCTGACGCCCACACGGAGGCCTGGGGACTTCGCGTACCGCGAGCCCGGGGAGATCGATTGATCCTCCGGGCTCTCAAGGAGACCGGTGGTGGCGCGGTTGCCGTATCCGACGCTGTGATGGAGCGCGAAACGGACAGGCTTCTCCGTACCGAGGGACTGAACGCGTGTATCGAGGGGGGCGCCGTTCTGGCGGCCGCTCTCGCGCTCAGGGAAGAGGGTCGGCTTGAAGCGGGAGAGACGGTCGTACTCTTCAACACGGGAAACCTGCAGAACTATTGAGCGTATCAACTACGAGGGTTGCACACACCCGAAGAAGCGTGGCAGAATGAACGATCGATTCGACCGCGTTCAAGCCGGCTGTGTCGAGACGAGCCAAGTCTGTATTTAGCAATTGAACAAGGACTTCCGTACTCATGATGAGAAAGCACTTCAGGTATGTCGGCACGGCGTTCGCCCTGGCGTTCCTCGCTCCTCTGGCGATGCCGTCGGCAGCGGTCGCTCAGGAGGACTGCGTCGAGGGTGGGGACGCCCACACCCGAGGCGCCGAGTTGGAGCTGACCTGGGCGAGTCGTAAGGACGACCCCCAGACGAAGCCGGAGCGCTACAATCGGGCGCTCGAGAAACTCGCCGAGTCGTATGCAGACCCGCCGGTGGAACCGCGTACGCACCTTCTCGCCGCCCGCGCCTATCTCGGACTTCGCGACTACACCGGGGCGGATTCAGCACTGAAGATGCTCGTCGCATCGGCGCCCCAATGCAGCGATCAGGCGGTGGAGATGCGATTCAACGCCTGGGTTCCGCTTTACAACAGCGGTGATCTACGCCGACTCGCGTTCCATGAACAACATCGCGTCCATTTACCAGAGCCGCGGTGAGACGGGTCAGGCCATCGAGATGTACCAGGAAGCGCTGGATTCCGGCGGGGAAGAGGAAATGGTCCGTGTCGCCAGCATCAATCTGGCTGAACTGCTTCGGTCCGAGGGGCGGAATGCGGAATCGCTTGAGATTTACTCCGAATATTCCGCAAGCCACCCGGACGACATTCTTGGACGTCTGAACTATGCAATCGCCCTGCTCGACGCGGGATCTGAGGAGGAGGCACAGGAGATCTTCGAGAGTCTGCTCGACCGAGATGATCTGAATTTCCGGCAGTGGTCTCAGGTGGGGATCGGGCTCTACCGTGCGCAGAACTTCGACGAGGCAGCCCTGGCCTTCGGTAAGGCGCATGAATTGCAGCCCCTCAACAAGGAGACGCTGGAAAACCTCGCGAACTCGTACTACCAGGCAGAGCGGTTTGAGGAGCTCGAGCCGCTCGCAGATACTCTCGTCATGCGATATCCATACGAGAAGGTTAACTACAATCTCCTCGCCAACGCCCGAACCGAGACCGGCGATGAGGACGGCGCGCTCGAGGCGCTCGAGGCCCGCGAAGGCATGACCTTCGAGTTCCTGCGTGCGCAGTTGGGTCCGGTCTCGGATGGGACCTACTCGATCGATGGTACGGTTATGAACACGAGCGGAACCGGTGGCAGCGAGGTCACCATTCCCGTGCACTTCTTGGCCGAGGGCGGGCAGGTCGCGGTCATCGAGCCTTTGACCCTTACGCTACCCGCCCCGGGCGAGACCTCCGGGTTCCAGATCCAGGTCGAGAGCGACACACCCATACTCGGCTTCAGTTACGAAAAGGCGGGTTCATAAAGGCCTCGGCCCGTTCTCGGGGTCTGGGCGGCGAGCGCGCCTCGCC
>JARRPS010000348.1:0-2559 GCA_037382625.1 Gemmatimonadota bacterium
CCGGTGAGGCCGGCTTGTTCGTCCTTCTCGTCGAGAACCATCACGTAGTCGGCCTTCCAGTTCATCCCGCCGGCCAGGTAGCTGGCCTCGATTCTCTGGCGATCGGCCCGGGAGTCGAGTTGCCACATGAGCGTGGGCTGTGCGATCAGGTCCTCCGGCACCTCGGGAAAGGCGATCCGCCCCGGATAGTTGAAGGTGATCTCATCGCCGATCCGGATCACCGTTCCGTTGTTGACGGAAAGGACCTCTGCGTCCACGACCTCGTCGCGTCCCTCTCTCTCGTTCCAGCGGTAGAGCTTCACCGACTTGCCTACGTACTTCTCCAGCAGCTTCTGCGGGCTGAGCAGATCGTACTGGTAGTTCTGCTCCAGGATCTCGAGGCGCGGCCCCGAGAGTGGCTGCATGTGAACGGTCTCGGACTGAATCGTAGACGCGACATCGGCAAACTCGAGCCCGATTCTTCCCTTTCCGATCGAGAGGTCGCGGATCTCGCGAACGAGACCGAAGTTCTGGTTGTAGACGGTGATGGAGACCGCCTCGCGGTCATCGGCGGTCGAACGGTACACGGGACCCTCCTGCCGGGGTGTCTGCTGCGCTTTCGCGGTGCGGGCGTCAGGATGCGGACCGGCGACCAATGCCGTCATGATCGCGAGTCCGGTCAGGATTTTCTTCCTCATCATGGCCTCCTTGCGGGGACGTGAGTCCAGCCTGTTCGTCCCCCATGACGACCGGGCTTCCGGATCCTGCACAATCCTCCTCGCTCGTCGGTCTCAGCTCCGCCGAACGCCGGGTGGCTCGAGACGTGCGAGCTCCCTGAGGTTCCGGGTCGAGCGTGTGACCAGAATCAGGAACATTCCCAGAGCCGCGGTGATTCCGATCACGTCGAAGAGCGTAAGGTCGACGTCGAGAATCGTGAAACGAAGCGGTGTGAGCAGAAGAGCGAGCGTATTCAAGGCGATCAGGAGGATCCGAACCTCCGTGGGCCCCACCAGACCGTGTCCGAGCCGGAATTCGCCGAATACGTGCGTCTCCAGATAGACGTTGATCGAGAGGAGGAGGTAGCCGATCGAGATCGCCAGCCCCACCGAGAGGACCATGTAGGGCGAAAAACCGAGCCCGAGGCCGATGGCGAGCGTGGAATAGGCGTCTGTGAGGTGATCGAGGTAGTAACCGTATCTCGGGCGCTCGATTCGACGCACCCGCGCCAGGGTGCCGTCGAGGCTGTCGCCGAACCACTGAACCACCAGCAGGATATTCACGGCCCACAACCACGACTCGCTGCGATTGGTCAGCAGGTAAGCGATCGCGATCAGCGTCGAGGCGAGCAGGCCCAGCGCGGTCAGGTGGTCGGGCATCACCCAACCCGGGAGGCTCCTCGCCATACGCGGCAGCGCCCATGCCTCGAAGCGGGCCAGCGCGAATCCGCCGGTTCGCGTGTGCTCGCCCTTCTGCGCGGCCCCGGGGCGACTCGAGTCGTCGGGGAGTATCGGTCCGGTCGTCTGGTGATTCGTTGGGCCGCGTTCGTCGCCCGCCTGCATCCGGTCACTCCGCCTTTCGGTCCAGCACGTACACGTTGCGTTGCGCCGTCGGGAGGAGGACCACGTCGTGCACGTTCACGTGCGGGGGGCGGGTCGCCACGAAGGCCACCACGTCGGCCACGTCGTCCGCCGTGAGGGGCTCGAATCCCTCGTACACGGCCTCGGCGCGCTCCTCGTCGCCGTGGAAGCGCACGACCGAGAATTCCGTCTCGACGAACCCCGGGTCCACGCTCGATACGCGCACGCCCGTGCCCGCCACGTCGAGGTTCATCCCTTCCGTGAGCGCCCTCACGCCGAACTTGGTCGCGTTGTAGACGTTCCCCTTCGGATAGACCTGGTGACCGGCGGTGCTGCCAATGTTGATCACGTGACCGGTGCCCCGTTCGACCATCGCGGGAAGAACCGCCCGCGTGACGTTGAGCAGTCCCTTGAGGTTGGTGTCGATCATCCGGTCCCAGTCCTCGGGGTCGCCCTCGTGAAGCAGAGCGAGCCCACTGGCCAGGCCCGCGTTGTTGAGCAGAAGATCGGGCGTCCCGACCTCGCGCAGCAGTCGGGCGGAGGCTTCGTCGACGGCGGCTCGGTCCCGGACGTCGACGCCCTGCGTGTGGACCCTCACATTTCTCGCGGCCTGCAACTCCTCCGCGAGCGCTCTCAACCGCTCCTCCCGTCGAGCCCACAGAACCAGCTCCGCGCCGCCGGCGGCGAACCGTCGTGCCGTGGCTTCGCCGATCCCCGCGCTCGCGCCTGTGATGAGTGCCAGAAGGCCATTCATGGTCGTCTCTCAATGAGTGGGACGGGGGCAGTGACGCCCGGACGGCTGGCTGCTCCGGAGGGGCGACTCGAATCCGTTCAACTTCGGCAGGTCGCGATCCGAGCGAAAGGCGGTGAACGTCCATACATTGTGGGCCCGCAGCACAGGACACACGTAAACCAATATCGGGAGAGATCCCATGCCGACGAGACGCCGATCCTGGGCCGAGCCCTGGAAGATCAAGATGGTCGAGCCGCTCAAGATGCTCAC
>JARRPS010000349.1:0-2545 GCA_037382625.1 Gemmatimonadota bacterium
CGCACGTTGCTCGGTGACGAAGAGGAGGCGGTCGATCTGCTCGCCGAATACCTCGCCGTGGCGGGCAAGACACCCGACGAGATCGACCACTGGTGGTTCGAGCCGCTCAAGGAACTGCCGCGCTACCGGACGCTCAGGGGATCGTAGGGCCCCATAGGTTTCTCCAGAAGAAGGGGAGGCAGGCTCTTCGGCCCGCCTCACCCTTTTCGTTTCCGACTGCCGACGAACGACCCTGCCGAGGAGTCGTGCGTCCGGAGCCTCAGTATGTTCGCCAGACGTTCACCGTCGCCGACACCGAACCGGACGGCGTGTAGGAGCAGGTGACCGGATACACGTCGCTCTCCGGCGCATCGCAGGTGCCCGACGCCGCGCCCGTGATTGTCGTCCATACCGGATTCCCTCCGTACGAGAGATCCGGCTGCACGCTGATCGTCACCGTCGGCGCACCGGAGTAGGACCAGGTACAGGTCCCCGATCCGGCCTCCGCGAAGGTGCACGAGTTGCCCTCGCTGTCGTGAATCGTGCCGGGGCCCGCGTTGTTCGCCGTTGCGCCGCCGGTCGTGATGCTGGTGAGGCTGATCGCCATGGTGGACGTGATCGGCTGGAACTGCGCCGTTACGTCCATCCTGGTTGCCCAGTCAACATAGCAGACGTCCCGCAAAGCGCCGGCGCAGTCCTGGGACCACACGGTCCGATAGCCGTCGTCCGGGTTAGCGCGGAGGTAGAGCTGCAGGCCATCCGCGGTCGGATAGATTTCCGTGCACTTGGTGTCAGGCCCGCAGGCGGCGGAACCGCCGTAATCCACCGTGCCGTTCGGTCCTACCGTGAGGTTGAGAGTGTACCCTATCGATCTGAACTGTACCGAGACGGTCTTATCGGCGTCCATGACCACTTTGCAGCGCGGCCCTTCGGTAGTCTCGCACACTCCGCCCGGCCACGAATCGAACGTGAATCCGCCGAATGCCTCCGCGTCTATCCACACTTCAGTGCCGGGGGCGTACTCCTGCGTCGTGCAATAGGCGCTGGTCTGGGCCTGCGCGCAGACGCCTGTGCCGTCGATGAACAACTGGCCCTGCCCGGTGATAGCGAAATCGAGCGTGCGGTAGCTCGCTCTCACGGGGGCGAACGGGCTGATCGAATTCCCGCGACCTCCGAGGCCCGTGCCCGCGAAGTACATCGCGTTCAGGGGCTTCACGTCGAGAATGCGGCTCACGACGGGCTCCAGCACGAGGCCCGCGAGACGCAACCACGCCGGGGAACCGGCCGAGGCGACGACCACAGGCTGGAGAGCGGCATCGGCGCAGTCGATCACATGGCCGTTGAAATCCTGGTACAGCGGCGGATGCAGTTCCTCGGACTCACCATTTCCAAGATCATGACCGATGATGAGATCGAAGAAGTCCACGCCCTCCGGCAGCGGCTCCACCACGCACATCCAGAACTCGGCAAATCCGCTCAGGGGAGCGCTCGCGCTGAAGTCATATGCTTCGGGGAACGCCTGGTAGCCGGGAATCGGATAGTCGGGCGCATCGGGCACGGGGTCCGCGAGCCGCGTGAGCACGACCGTCACCGGATCGGTTCCGGCGAAGGTGCCTGTTTCCGCCAGGAAGGCAGCCTCTCCGTTGTTCGTCCAGATCGTATCGGCCACGCCGGGCGTTACCACCCCGACGCCGCCGTCCTCCTCCAGCGCCTCGGGCGGGATTAGGAATCCGGTCTCATCGGAGAGGTGGACAAAGGCACGCGCCTTCAAGAGGATCAGCTGCCGGCCCGTCTCACCGTCGAGGATCTTGTCTACGTTCTGCTTGTTGATCTCGATCTCGAACTCGTAGTACGTGTACTGCGCGGCGGGCAGATCATCCCCACAAATGTTGCGCGCCATGTTGTCTACGTTGTTCAGCGCACCCTTGTGGGACTTCTCGTTGAGAAGTTGCTCGACGATGGTACCTTCCAGGCTCGCCTTCTGCTCCAGGATGTTGTCCGGACATTCGTAGGTGACCTTGCCCGGCTTGAACTGCGGCTCCGTCGGCGTCTGGCTCTCCTGATCGTTGCACCCGGCGAACAGGGCCACGACCAGGGCGAGGATTCCAGCGGTAACGAACCTGCGCATACTGTCCTCCCGTGCGAGAGAGTTACGCGAGAGCCGTCGTCGGGGGGGCGTACGGCGGGCCTCGCGGGCCGCCTGCCGGCACCGCGACTGGCTCTGCCGCGTCCGGCAAGTCCTTCTCGAATCCCCGGGTGTCGTAGGCTGATGTTGCGATCGAGAACCGAAGTTCGCGAACGATCTAGGAGGGAGCCTGTGAGACCCCTCGTATGGGTGACACTACCCATGAAAGCGGGACCTTATGTACCGAGCGCGAGTCAGTCCGTCCCGGGCCGACAGGCCTCGGCTGACGCCCGGCAGGTGCGCCGTTGGGGCCTGGGACAGAGGCAAGTCAATACCTGCAAATGAGTTCAGGTATTGATCACGATTCGGCCGGCCATGTCCGAACGCCAAGAACAGAGCACCAAGTATGCCAAGCCGCCCGAGCATCACGCCGGCTGATTT
>JARRPS010000350.1:0-3246 GCA_037382625.1 Gemmatimonadota bacterium
TCCGCCAGTTCCGGAGGCACGGAAGCGGGGCCGCCGAGCCCTTGGGGTTCGACCACAGCAGAGCCTCGCGTGCGAAAGTCGGCCAGTGTCTACACGCTATCGGCTCGCTCCGGGTCCGAAGAACGACTCGGAGCGCATCTCTTGCGAGGGTTACCAGCGGGGCCACGGATACCCGAAAAGCTAGGAGCCGGAGGCAGGGGAGGAAAGCTGGCGCTTGATCACTCTTCGGGGTCCGGCTTCTTCCTCGCACGCTTGAGCTCCGACCGCCGCCGCTTCTCCTCGCGCCGCTTCCGCTTCTCCCGGGCCGGCGTCCTCGTCCGCACTCGCGGCGTCTCGGGTCGCGCGCGTTCCTCGAGCTCGGTCCTGAGCCGGGCCAGCGCGACCTGTCGATTCCTGTGCTGACTGCGGGATTCCCGGGCGGTCACCGTGATTCCAGTCGGCAGATGCGTGAGCCGGACACCCGACTCGGTCTTGTTCTGGTGCTGCCCACCGGGACCGCCGGCGCGGAAGGTCTCGATGCGGCACTCGGCGAGGAGCGTCTCGTCGTCCGGGATCGAGCGATGGTCCGGCGTGCCTTCTTCGCGGTGCATCCCGAACGATAGGCGCATCAGAGACCGGGCCGAAAGTCCGCATTCCGCTTCTACGTGTTATCCGGGCTATACTTGGGAGATGAGGACGAAACGATGACGGACCAGGATCGTGGGNNNNTGGCGCTCACGCTCGGCCTCGTGGTCGTGTACATGGCCGCCGAAGTGGTAGGTGGGATTCTCACCGGCTCGCTCGCGCTGCTTGCGGATGCCGGACACATGCTCGGCGACGCGGCCGCGCTCGGGCTGGCGCTTCTGGCGATCTGGTTCGCCCGTCGCCCGGCCCCGTCGCCCTATACGTTCGGCTACCATCGCATAGAAATTCTCGCCGCCCTCCTGAACGGGGCCACGCTGCTCGCGATTTCCGTATTCATATTCCTCGAGGCGGCCCGCCGATTCCGGTCACCGCCGGAGGTTTCGGGTGCACCGATGGTGGCGATCGCGCTGGGGGGATTGCTCGTGAATCTGGCAGGACTCTGGATTCTGCACGGGGGACGGAACGAGAGCCTGAACGTCCGCGGCGCGTGGCTTCATGTGCTCACCGACGCGCTCGGGAGCCTGCAGGCGATTATTGCCGGCGGTCTGATATGGGCGTTCCACTGGACCTGGGCCGATCCGGCCGCCTCGGTGCTCATTGGCGTGCTGGTCGTCTGGTCGGCGTGGGCGCTGGTTCGCGATTCAGTCTCCGTTCTGATGCAGCGCGCCCCGGGTCGCCTGGACGTCGACGTGCTTCGGGAGGCGATTCTCGGCATCGAAGGAGTGGCGGGGATCTGCGACATGCACATCTGGACTCTGACGAGCGGGCTCGACTCGATGTCGGTGCACGTCATCGTCGAAGAGGATCGGGACGATCGGGCGCTCCTCCGGCAGGTCCGCGAGCTCGTGCACGAGCGGTTCGAGATCGACCATGTCACGGTGCAGATCGAGCCCGAAGGCTTCGAGGAGCCCGATGTCGGGCTTTGAGTGCGCGGGAGCCGCCGCGGCCCGAAACCGGGGCCCATCGTCGTCCGTAGGACCGGGTGACCGGACCTGGGACTCTTCCATAGAGAGGATCTCCGAAATGATGCGCTCCTGCATTGCCGCATTCCTTCTTCCGGCGCTGGTCCTTACGGGATGCGCTCCGGACACGTCCACGAACGAAGTCTCGGATCCCCTCTCCTCGCACGCCAAGCCGATCGACGAGATCGTCACGGCATTTTACGATGCGGGGCAGTTCAACGGCTCCGTGCTGGTGGCCGAGAACGGCGAGGTGATCTACGAGGGGGGCTTCGGCTGGGCGAACATCGAATGGGAGATCCCGAACACGCCGGACACGAAGCACCGGATCGGCTCGGTGACGAAGCAATTCACCTCCGCCCTGGTCCTTCAGCTGATGGAGGAGGGCGAGATCGAGCTCGATGCGCCGATCGACACCTACCTGCCGGGCTATCCGGAGCCGCAGGGATCGGAAGTCACCGTGCACCACCTTCTCAATCATACCTCGGGAATTCCCAGCTACACCGGCCTGCCGGAGTTCGGCGACGAGATGATGCGTGATCCGTACACTCCGGACGAGCTGATCGACGTCGTGGCCGGCCTGCCGCTGGAATTCGAGCCCGGAACGAGATGGGCCTACAACAACTCGGGCTACTTCATCCTCGGGCGGATCATCGAGAACGTGACCGGAGAGGAGTACGACGACGTGCTGCGCGAGCGGCTGCTCGAGCCGCTGGGTCTCGACGACAGTGGATACGATCATTACGAGGAGATCCAGCCGCACGAGGCGGCGGGGTACGAGCGTACGCTGACCGGCTACGAGCACGCCTCGTACCTGGACAGTTCGCTGCCCTATGCGGCCGGGATGATGTATTCGACCGTCCGGGATCTGTACCGATGGGACCGGGCACTGTACGACGGGGCGACGCCGTTCGAGAAGATGGAGACGAAGGAGCTGTGGTACACGCCCGGTCTGCAGGACTATGCGTACGGCTGGTCGGTCCGGGACGAGCAGATCGGCGAGGAGGGACCGACGGTACGGGTGATCGAGCACGGGGGCGGGATCAACGGGTTCAGTACGGCCTTCGTGCGGTATCCGGACCAGCAGAACATGATCGCGGTGATCGACAACACCCAGGGCAACGCCGATGGACTGGCGGCGCAGATCGCCCGGGTGCTGTACGACCAGCCAGTCGAGGCCCCCCGAATGGAGATCGCGCCCGCGCTCCTCGCCACGTTCGAGGACGAGGGCATCGAGGCGGGTCTCGCGGAATACCGACGTCTGCGCGCCGAATCACCGGAGGGCTACGACTTCGGGGAGAATCAGCTGAACCGGCTCGGCTATTACTTCCTCGGCGAGGGCGACACCGAGACGGCCATCGCCGTGTTCGAGCTGAATGTCGAGCAGTACCCGGATGCGTTCAACACGTACGACAGTCTGGGCGAGGCCTATCGGGAGTCGGGGCAGATCGATCTGGCGGTCGAGAACTATGAGAAATCGCTGGAGATGAACCCGGGTAATGATAATGCAAGAAGCATGTTGCGTGAGCTCGGAGTCGACGTATCGGACGCCGACGGAATCCGCCTGGACGCGGATCTCCTGGACCGGTACGTGGGGACCTACGAGCTGCAGCCCGGCTTCGAGATCACGGTGACCCGGGAGGGGACTCGCATGTTCGCGCAA
>JARRPS010000351.1:0-3169 GCA_037382625.1 Gemmatimonadota bacterium
CCGACGAGTACCCGGTCCGCCTGTGGACGGTGGCCGTGTTCCTGTTCGGGGCGCTCCCCGTGCTGCGGAAGCGCGGCATCGCCCGCATCGTCATCGGAGACGAATTCGATACCACGCGGCAGGTGAAATACAAGGGCATCAGCCACTACGACGGGCTCTACGATCAGAGCCGCTTCTTCGACAACGCGATGTCGATGTACTACCGACGAAAGCAGTGGGGCGTGTCGCAATTCTCCCTGCTGCGCCCCCTTTCGGAGCTGCTGGTCGAGAAGATCCTGGTCGAAAGGTACCCGGACCTTCAGCGGCACCAGGTCTCGTGTCACGCCGCATCGGTGAGGGACGAGAGAGCCGTTCCTTGCGGTCGCTGCGAGAAATGCCGTCGGGTCGTGTCCATGCTCGTCGCGACAGGAGGAGACCCGACTCGCTGCGGATATTCAGCCGAGCAGATCGAGCCCTGTCTGGCCGCGGCGGCGGAGCACGGGCTGCACCAGGAAGAAGAGGCCGAGGAGCAACTCCTCTGGATGCTGGCCGAGCAGGGCCGGCTGTCGCCGAAAGCGGTCGAAGGCGCGCGCGCACCGGCGACCCGGTCCGGCAGCCCCTCGGCGGGCCCGCATCCCGAAGTGCTCGCGCTTCGCTTCGACGACAAGCGCTCTCCCATTCAGGCCGTGCCGAACGCGCTGCGAAGATCCCTGTACGGTCTGATGCTGCAGCACGCGGACGGCGCCGTTCGCAAGAGCGGCCGGGAATGGGTCGGTTTCGACCTCGTCAACGATCCGGCGCTGGCGCGGCCGTACCGGTTCGAGGGAAGGGAGAAGGGCCCGGAAACGGAGCGGGCCGGGGCGGCCACGGCGGCGAAGGACTACCCTGTCGCGAGGTGGCGCGGCGCTGCTCGGCCCCGCGACCCCTGGTGCTGCCCCTGATCCCGTACGGCGTCTCCTATCATCACCAGGACTTCCCCGGCACGCTCTCGGTCGGGCCGGACACCTTGGCGCGGTTCGTCTACGAAGTGGGCATGAGCGCCGCGCACAACGGGATCTCGAAGCTGCTGATCGTCAACGGCCACGGCGGGAACATGGCCACGCTGCAGTACGCCGCGCAGATGATCAACCGCGACGCGCACATCTTCACCTGCGTGGACACGGGTGAGACGAGCGACGCGGACATCAACCGCCTGGCCGAGACGAAATCGGACGTTCACGCCGGCGAAATCGAGACCAGCACGAGCCTCGCCACGCGACCCGAGCTGGTGGACGTCACCCGCCTCGAGAAGTTCGTGCCGCGATTCTCGAGCCAGTACCTCGACTTCTCCTCCGAGTACGGCGTCGAGTGGTATGCGCACACGTCGAGGCTCTCTCCTTCCGGGGTGCTCGGAGATCCGACGAAGGCTTCGGCCGAAAAGGGGCGGGAGATGATGGAAGCGATGATCGTCCACCTGATCCGATTCGTGGAAGGCCTCAAGCCGCTGTCGCTGGCCGAGATCCACGAGCGGCGGATCTGAGGTCTGTCGTGGCGCGCATCCGGAACGTGGAGATCTGGCGGGCGGATCTCGAGCTCTCGGAGCCGTACGAGATCGCCTACGAGACGATCTCCCGCGCCCCGCAGGTGTTCTTGCGGCTGACCACGGACTCGCTCGTGGGATATGGCTGCGCCGCTCCCGACCCGGAGGTGACTGGCGAGGACGCGGCCTCGGTGCTCCAGTTTCTCGGTACGGTCGCCGAACCGGTGCTGCGGGGCGCCGACGCACTGCGCCCGGCGCGCATTCTCGAAGAGCTGCGCGAGCCGGCCAGGGACCACTCGTCCGCTCTCGCCGCGGTGGACATGGCGCTGCACGACCTCCTCGGCAAGGCGGCCGGGATTCCCGTCTGGCGATTGCTCGGCGGATACCGTGACCGGATGCGGACTAGCATCACGGTGGGAATTCTGCCGCTCGAGGCGACGGTGACGAAGTCTCGCAGCTTCGTGGACGCCGGGTTCCGTTGTCTCAAGCTCAAGGGCGGCATCGACCCGCAACTGGATGCCGCGCGCGTTCACGCGGTTCGGGAGGCGGTCGGTCCGGCGATCGAGCTGCGCTTCGATGCCAACCAGGGCTACTCGGTGGAGGATTCACAGCGCTTCGTCGAGGCGACGCGGGCGGCGAGGCTGGAGGTGCTCGAGCAGCCGACGCCCCGGGGAGAGCCCGACCTGCTCGGGCGGGTGACCGAGACCGTGCACCTCCCGGTCATGGCCGACGAGAGCCTGATGACGCTGCGGGACGCGTTCCGGATCGCGCGTCGCGACCTGGCCGACATGGTCAACGTCAAGCTGATGAAGGTCGGCGGCATTTCGGAGGCGCTGGCCGTGAATTCCGTCGCCCGCTCGGCACAACTCGAAGTCATGGTCGGGTGCATGGACGAATCGGAGCTGGCGATCGCCGCCGGGCTCCACTTCGCTCTCGCCCGTCCGAACGTCGTGTACGCCGACCTCGACGGCCACCTCGACCTGATCGATGATCCGGCGGCCGGGACGCTGACGCTGCGGGACGGAACGCTCTACCCCTCGGATCGGCCCGGACTTGGTTTGGTTCGGGACCTCTGACCGCCCCGACGCTCTCGCTTCACTCGAACGCCGCCGTCTCATACATTGACCGACCTTCGGGAGCGTGCCGGCCCGCCGGGTGTATGCTTCGCCCGAGGACGGATTCGCGGTCACGGAACTCGCAGCGGCCCCGCACGTGGACAGGAGCAGGAGGAAGAATGACGCGGTTCACCGATGAAGAACTGATGCGGAAGGTGCAGGAGGGGTTCATCGTCGAGTCCGAAGCGGACATGACGGAGACCTACAAGAAGGCGCTCATCAACCAGTTGACCGTCCAGGGAGACACGGAGCTGATGAGCGCTCCCGCCTACTGGATGGCGGCGAAGGACGCGCCTTCCGCGAACACGATGGTGTCGGCGACCGCGATCATCCAGGACGAGCTCGGTCACGCCAACATCGCCTACCGGCTCCTGCAGGACCTGGGCGTGGACACCGATGCCCTGCTCTACGATCGGCCCCCCAATCGATTCAAGAATCCGTTCGGCTTCGACCAGCCGCTCGCGAACTGGGCCGAGCTGGTCACCGCGAACGGACTCTACGACCGGGCCGGGATCACCCTGCTGAGCGACGTCCACCGCCACACTTCCTACGGGCC
>JARRPS010000352.1:0-4777 GCA_037382625.1 Gemmatimonadota bacterium
CATGGCCGCGCTGCGCGACCCATCCAGCCGCATCGTGGCCCTCGGAATCGTGGAGTCGGAGATCGAGTGCCCTGCCGAGGCAGAGGCCTTTCTCAGGGAGGTCGCCGAGTCGAATGGAGACTCGGAGTATTCAGAGTTCCGCACCCATGCGATACGCGCTCTGACCCGACTCGGATCTCCCGGAGCGCTGGAGACGCTACTCGGACTCACGGCCCGGCGGCGCCTGCGTCGCAGACGCCCGGCAGATGGCCCTGTGTGCGAGGCTGCCCTCCGCGGTCTCGCTTCTGCGTGGGCTGACGACCCAAGAGTCGAGGCCGTGCTGGAACGGTTCGGGGACGTGGGACTCGCCGATGACGTGAGTGACGTGGAATGAGTACACTCAGTTACCCCGCCGCATTCCTCTCGGCACTGGGACGACTCCTGGATCTTGCGTCCGGGGAAGAGACGGATCCCGAAGTCCGTAGCGAGGCCAGCGAGGACCTTGATAAGGCCCTGACTGCGTTGCTGAGACAGAATGCGTTCCCATCGTTCATTTTTCGCTACGGCGAGGTCGAGTACGACTGAGACAGAATGCGTTCCCATCGTTCATTTTTCGCTACGGCGAGGTCGAGTACGAAGGCGAGCTCCTGGAAGAACTCCGAAGCTGGCCCTGGTCGCTTCGACTCCCGGAGGCCGGAGTGGAACGACTGGACGTCAGTCCGGGAACGACCCGGGAAGACCTGGACGGATTCGCCGACGAGGTCATGAGCCGGCTCCTTCTCAAGGACGGCGCCTCCGTGAGGGAACTGCAAGGGTCCTCCGGCATCCGATTCACTGAACTGGACATTCCGGACGCAGGAGGCGGAACCGCACTCGGTGCCACGCCGGCCAGCTTCGACTTCAATGCCGAGGCAGAGGCCATCGCATGGATGAATCGCGAAGTCGAGACCCGCGGCGTCGTTCCCGTGGCCGAGGCCGCCGCGATCGTCCAGTTGCTTTCGGTCGCGATGCATTCCGAGAGAAATATCGTCCTGCCGCTCGTCGAACTGAAGACCGTAGACCAGTACACGACCACTCACTGTATCAACGTCTCCTGTCTGTCGATGGCGCTCGCGGAGCACCTTCGGTACTCGTCAGTCGACGTGCGGGCGATCGGCGAGGCAGCCCTTCTGCACGACGTTGGGAAGACGAGGATTCCTCTCGCGATCCTGAACAAGCCAGGCAAGCTCGACCCCGATGAGTGGAAGATCATTCAATCGCACACGTCCGAAGGAGCCCGGATCCTCCTGGCGTCGAGCGACAGGGTGGAACTGGCGGCGATCGTCGCCTACGAACACCATATGGACTGGACCGGCGGGGGCTATCCGGAGGTGACCACGCCGCGACAGCCACATCCGATGAGCCGCCTGGTTCAGGTATGCGACATTTACGACGCGCTTCGCACCCGGCGGCCCTTCCGCTCTCCGTGGCCGCACGACAAGGCCCTCGAATTCATGCGCACTCACGCCGGAGTGAAGTTCGATCCGGAGTATGTCGACGCCTTCCTCTCGATGATCAGCCAGTGGGAACCCCGCCACGCCCGGTGGTCCGAAGACGAGCCGGAGGGTGACGAGGCCGCCTGACGGCTCCGGTAAACGCTTCTCGCACCCTAAATGTCCCATATGGTGAATCCCGAGTGCGCGTGCGACGCGATGCGCCAGCGCTCACGCGGGAATCGAGATTGACGGCAGAATTCGTTTCAAGAGGATATTCCCGTGCGCCTGTTACACAGTCCCGGGTTCCGCCGGCCTTCCCCGATCATCAGTGCTGCGATGGCGACGGCAGTACTCGGTGCCTGCGGTGGTGACTCGGAGCGCCCCGGGGCTACGGTCGTCGTTGCTGTCGCCGACACGGTCGCCGGGATTCCTCGCCTCACCTGGCCCGAGGCCGCGACCAGGGAACTGCCCTGGGTTTTCGACACGGTCGCGATCATCGGCGGATACGTGGCGGAGGGAACGGACGTCTCGTTCGATCAGGTCGAGAATGGAGGGATCGACGGAGACGCGACCGGCCGGATTTTCCTGCTCGACGGCGCAGGAAAGCGCGTCCTCGCCTTCGACCCGGAGGGCCTGCCCTTGTGGAGTCAGGGTCGCGAGGGCGGCGGTCCGGGCGAATTCAACACGCCGGCCGGACTGGCGCTGGGACCGGCGGACACGATCTGGGTCGTGGACCGGGGCAATCGTCGGATTACGCTCTTCCCGCCCCAGCCGGAAGCAGAACCCGCGGAGATCGCCCTGACGGAAGAGTCTTCCGGACTCGCGGGCAGGATGGCGGTGGACCGGAACGGGGTCGTGGGAGTCGCCATGGTGTTCTCCTTCCAACCCGGCGAAGAAGTCACGTATCCGCCTCGCCGTCTCCTGCGCATCCGGAGGGACGGCACGATCGACGACACGCTCTGGACCGCTCCGCCTCCTTCCTTCGATCGCATCGAGCTGACATCGTGAGAAGGCACGAGAGGAGGCGCGCGAGCAGTCGGCGGACTCGAGCTCGCCGTTCGTGCGGCAATCGATCGAGGAACGGATCGAGAAGATGACCTTTACGGACCGCGTACCGAGGATCACCGGGCTCGCCGTCGACGGATCCGACCGGCTCTGGGTCGGGGTGGCGGAAGAGCAGCCGGGTGAGACGACTCGCATCGACGTGTACGAATCCGACGGCTCGCCGGTGGGTGAGATCCGGGAAGCCGCCCTGCTCCCGACACGGTTCTTCGGAAACTCGCGCGCCGTGCTGCTGGATCGTGACGAGCTGGATGTGCAGCGGGCGGTGGTGCTCGAACTCATCGAGTGAGCGGACCCCCGGACGCCGTCAGACGGAGCGATGAGAACCGCTACGGGTTCAATTCGAGCTCGCGCTTCCCAATCGCGACACGAGGATCGCCGCCCGCTTGGCCATGACCGGGATCGACGAAAGGTCGACGGTCTCCTCCGGCGTGTGAGCTCCCGTCCCCACGACTCCGAGGCCACCGAGCGCGGCCGTGTACTGTGCGGCAAAGGAGATGTCCGCCGCGCCCCGCTTTCCGGGGTCGACGGGCGTGATCGGCCCCATGCCGAGGTCGCGACTCACCTGATCCAGCTCCCCGAGAAGCTCCAGGTTGCGGGGCTCCGGCGCCATCGGCGGATAGGAGTCGCGGAACTCGATCCGGGCGCTGGTGCGTGGCAGGTTTTCAGAGATGATCGTTCGCATGCTCTGCTTCGCCCGGTTGAGCTGCTCGTGCGTCAGGGCCCTCAGGTCGCCCGAGACCACGACCTCGCTCGGGATCACGTTCGTCTTGCCGAACGCAGATCCGCGGTTGGCCTCCGGGTCGTAGGCGACGGTGGTTCCGCCCAGGAGAATGCCGGCCCCGAATGTCAGGTCCTCCTCTCCGCGTAACCGCTCATAGAACGTGCTCAGAATGCGGGCTGCCTCGAAAACGGCGCCCGCGCCGTAGCGATCGTTGAAGATGACGGAGGAATGGCCCTGTTCCCCCCGAACCGTGAGACGCCAGTCCGTGAAACCGCGCCGCGCGACGGTCGCGGACTGGAGGCCTCCGACCCCTCCTTCGAACCCGAGAGCAGCATCGCTGCGACGGGCAGCTTCGACGAGATGCTGTCGGCTGATCGTCAACGGGTCGCCTGTTTCTTCCTCGTCGCCGAGCAGTGCCACGATCACGTTGAGGTCGTCGAGCCGACCTGTCGCGTGCAGCGCCTGGAGCGCGAGCAGGATCACGACATCGCCTCCCTTCATATCCGACACGCCCGGGCCTTTTGCGAGGCCGTCGCCCAGCTCCTCCCAGCTCTGAAATGGACTGTCCGGCTCGAATACGGTATCGAGATGACCGATCAGGAGGACGGTAGGGCCTTCTCCTCCACGGATCTCGGCGAACAGGTGGCCGGCCCTGTTGACCTCCGAGGGCATCTCGATCCAGCGGGTCTGCAAGCCGAGGACCGACAGCTCCCTCTCGAACAGGCGCCCGACCTCCCGGACGCCTGCCGGGTTCATCGTGCCGCTGTTCATGTTTACGATCTTCGCGAGAAATTCGATCGCCGGCGGCGCGAGGCGGTCCACCGTCGTCTCGATCTCCGCTTCCAGTCCGAGGAGGCTCGAGGCGGGCGCGTCCGACGATCCGTGCCCGACGGCGGGAGCCCCGACCCGGTCCAACGCCGTGCCCGAGGAAGAAGCCTCCTGCTCACCGGCTTGCGGCACGGGCGCGAGGGCGCCGGCAGCCGCCGCCCCGGGATCCGGATTCGAGGCGCATGCGATTGAGAGAAGCGATCCGAGAAGCAGGGTCACCGAGAGCGGCGTTCGCAGCATTCAGCCTCCGGCCAGGGTTCGAGACGTCCCGATCGAACACTCCAGCGATCTCGCAGGTTCCGGATCCCCGGAACGCAGGTCGTGGTTCGCGAGTTACCCGGCCCATGACCGGTTGCAATCCTCGCGGAGTCGGACTACCCTCTCTCGACCCGAACGAAACCCGAATCTGCGGAGAAGCCTGAGGTCGATCGATGGCGAGAAAGAGTCCGGTGCCCGCCTGGGTGCCCGCGAATCTGCCGCCCGCACCGGGTGTCTATCAGTTCGAGGACGAACTTGGGACCCCGATCTACGTCGGAAAGAGCGTAAACCTCCGCCGACGCGTGCGTGGATATTTCTACGGGGGCGGACCATCCGACGAACGGATGGCGATGATGGTCCGCCTGGCACGAGGGGTCAGAATCCATAGAACGGGAACCGATCTCGAAGCCCTGCTGGAGGAAGCAGAGAGAATCGAACGACACCGGCCTGC
>JARRPS010000353.1:0-2509 GCA_037382625.1 Gemmatimonadota bacterium
CGCCGTGGGAGAGGCGGCCGGGTTCGGTGGAGGCGGGATGAACGGAAAGCGAGGACTCGAAGGTACGTTTCTGGGCGGCTGCGTGTTCGGGGGACGGATCGCCGGTCGGGAGGCCTGATCGGGGGCCGTGCGCTCTCCCGCCTGCAGGCCCATCTTGCCTCGACCTATGAGAAACATCGGAGTCTACCTGGATCATGCGGCGACTTCGCCTCTGCGCCCCGAGGCACGGGCGACGTGGGAGGCGAGCGGCGAGAACGCGGACTACAATCCCGCTTCCCTGCACCGATTCGGCCGATCCGCGCACGATCTGCTCGAGCGATCGCGCGAGTCGCTTGCTGAACTGCTGGGGCTGGATCGACCGCGAGAAGTTCTGTTCACGGGGGGAGGAACGGTCTCCGACAATCTGGCTCTGCTCGGATTCGCACGAGCCCATGCCGACGAGCGTCCCGTTCTCATGGTGTCGTCGATCGAGCACAAGGCGGTCCTCGCGGCCGCGCAGCGGGCTCAGATCGAGGGGGCCGAGCTGGTCTTTCTTCCCGTGGATGACGGCGCCGTCGTGGATGCGATGGCACTCGAGTCCGCACTCCGCGCGGTGGAGGGGCGACCGTGTCTCGTGTCCGTGATGTGGGCGAACAACGAGGTCGGCACGGTACAACCCATCCACGAGATCTGCCGGATCGCTCATTCGGCGGGTGCCCTGCTTCACACGGACGCCGTCCAGGCATTCGGAAAACTGCCCGTCTCACTGACCGAAGTACCCGCGGACCTGTTGACGATCACGGCACACAAGATCGGGGGCCCGGTCGGAATCGGAGCACTCGTGGTGCGCGGGGACGTGGGGCTGGAGCCACTGATATATGGGGGTTCCCAGGAGCAGGGGCTCTGGCCGGGCACACAGAATCCGCTGGGCGCGGCGGCATTCGCCGCGGCGGCGGAGGCGACGGTTCGATCGATCCCCATGAACGCGCCCCGCTGGATCGCGATGCGGGATGCGCTCGAGACGGAGCTTCGCGCCGGAATCGAAGGACTCGTGGTACACGCAGACGAAGCACCTGCACGGCTGCCGCAACTCCTGAGCATCGGCATTCCGGAAGCCGATGCGGCGACACTGCTGATGGCCATGGATCTCGCAGGAATCGCGGTATCGAGCGGGTCCGCCTGCAGCAGCGGCAGCCAGACCGGCTCTCACGTGCTGGCCGCGATGGGGATCGACCCCGAGGAGGAGTACGCCGTCCTCCGTTTCAGCTTCGGTCCATTCACCACGGAGGAAGAGGTGAGTCGGGCCGGGATGGCCGCCGTCCGGGCAGCCGCGCAGGCGCGCGCCGCTCTCGCCGGCTGAATACGTGAACAGCTCGCGTCCGCCCGTTCCCGCCGGCGAGGGTCGTACCGTCCTCTGCGCGATGTCCGGGGGCGTCGACTCCAGCGTATCGGCCGCCATGCTCGTGCGCGCCGGCTGGAAGGTGATCGGCGCGACCGTGAAGACCTTCTGTTACGGCGACGTGCCGGCGGGGGCTCGAGTCTGCTGCGGTCTGGAAGGCATTTCGGATGCGAAGGCAGTGGCCGCGCGGCTCGGAATCCCGCACCAGGTATTCGATCTCGAAGAAGCGTTCACGCGGGACGTCATCGACGACTTCGTATCGGAGTACGCTGCCGGTCGAACGCCGATTCCCTGCGTTCGCTGCAACAGCTTCACCAAGTTCCGCGACCTCGTCCGTCGTGCGGATGCCCTCGGCTGCGAGCACGTGTCTACGGGCCACTACGCGCGGATCCTCCAGGCGGAAGATGGATCAGTCCGACTCGCCCGCGGTGAAGACGAGCGCAAGGACCAGACCTACTTTCTCTGGGGGATCGATCGGTCGGTTCTCGACCGGTTGCTTCTTCCCGTGGGAGGAATGCGCAAGCCCGACGTTCGGGCCGCAGCGCGCGAGCTTGGCCTCGTCACGGCCGAGAAGCCGGAGTCCTTCGAGATCTGCTTCGTCCCGGACGGCGACTACGTCGGAGTGCTGCGTCGGCGGCTGCCGGTCGCCCACCCGGCCCTTTCGGCCGGCGCGTTCGTGCTCGAGGACGGGTCAGAAGTCGGACGGCATGATGGGTACGCGGCGTTCACGGTCGGACAACGAAAGGGGCTGCCCGGCGGATTCTCCGAACCGATGTTCGTCACGGAAATCCGGCCGGAATCGCGCGAGATCGTGATCGGTCCACGTTCGTCGCTGGCCAGTTCACGGCTGGTCGCCGAAGCGGCGAACTGGCTTGCGCCGATCCCTGCTCCAGGCACGGGTGTCGACGTCCGAATCCGGCATCTGGCTCCGATCGTCCCGGCCACGATCGAACGCGCCGACGGGGGAGGCTTCGCAATCGAACTTCCGGTCCCGCAGGATGCGGTGACTCCGGGCCAGAGCGCCGTAATTTACGGGCTGGACGGATCGGTCTTGGGTGGCGGCGTTATCGTGAGCCGTGATTAGTGCTTAAGCTCTTCAACTTCTACCAGTTTCTCGAGAGCTTCCCGGCC
>JARRPS010000354.1:0-3193 GCA_037382625.1 Gemmatimonadota bacterium
AGCGTGCCGTCAATCGTCTGGTTCAGCGCCTGCTCGGTGATATCGAACATCTGCTGCCGAAGCTGGGTCAACTGCCCGCCGGCGTTCGTTTCGACCTCCGCCCGGGTGATCTCCTCCCCCTGAACGATGGCCAGAACGTCCCCTGTCCCAGTCGAGGTCGCCGGAGACGAGCCGGAACTGCGGGTAGATGCGAGCCCCCAGGCGAACAGCCCGACGGCCGCGAGGCCGAAAAGGTAAGCAATCGTCCGTCCATTCATCATTGCATCCCCGTCAGGGAAATATCGGCGTCGGTTCGCATCGTCTCCTCCAGACCTGTCGGTCGAGGCGCCCGGAGTCTACGGGTCGGGGCGACCGGGTACAAGAAACCAACCGCTTTACGTACCCCAAACTCATAGGGTGCGCCCATCAGTATCCTCCTGTACGGGCGCGATGCGCGGCGCCCCCGGAACCCGAAGGTCCCGGGGGCGCGCGGTGCGACACGGCGGTCAGACCGCCGGCCGATTTAGGTCAATCCGGATAGGAGAACTCGCAGATCTCGCCCGACAGGACCTCCACCGCATCGCTGCTGTTGAAGCCTTCCAGCAGGGCCTGCTCCGTCGAGCAGTCCGTCTCATCCATCGCCTGCCAGATAGCGATAGCATCATCGATCATGTCGTACGGATCTGTCGGGACTCCTTCGACGATGATCATTCCACCGCCGCCCATCACGTACTCCACGTTGAAGATGAACGCCAGGAGCTGCTCGGCGAGCTGCTCACACTGTCCGCCGTCACCCACCGGGTCGACGAGGAAGTGCGAGATCTCGGCCCTGGGCGTGCACTCGCCTGCTGCGATCCCGTCGGTGATCTTCTCGTTGTTGTACGCGGCCTCGACGCACGACAAGTCCGTGAAGTAGCCGTCGAACGGCTCGTCACCCGCCCCGAAGTAGGTCGTTTCACTGTCATACGGGTCAAGACTGTTCACGTAGTCGATCATGTCATCCGTGATCAGGTCGAGACCGTTCTTGTTGTGCCAGAACCCCTTCGTGAAGAAGTCGACTTCGGTGGTGCAGAAGTTGAAGAACTCGACGGACTCGTCCGATCCGGAGATCGTCTCGCCTCCACTGTCGAGCTCGGACGTGACGGTCACATCCTGATCCGTGATGTCGTCCACCGCGTAGTAATTGTCCGGCAAGGTCTCGGCGACGTTGTAATCACCCGGGAAGAGGCCGGTCCAGGTGACGCAACCATCGGAGCCCGTATACATATCGCTGGGCCCTACCGAGGTGCCATCCGCCTGCGTCCCGGTGAGGGTGAACAGCCACCCCTCGATCGGATCCTCGTCGTCATTCGCGTAGTACTTGCAGGCCTCGATCGAGCCGAGACCGACGTTCCCGAAGTAGACGTCGCGGAACTCCTGGTGGTTCTGGTTGGAAGCGGGTGCCAGGACAGTCACATCGACCTGCGGATCCTCATTCGGGTAACAGCTGACCTCATCTTCGTCGAGCCTGGAAGCGGTCTGGGCCGTGCCCGTCTGGACTTCCTCGACGAAGGAGTACGTGCCCGCTTCCCCAGCGATATAGGTGAACCTGGTGAAGTCCGTCGAATTGCCACCGAACGGATCCGTGACGTCCACCTGCCAGCCCGTCACTTCCCCTTCGTCGTTGTCCCACACGCAGTTCATGTTCGCGTCGTGGAACTTCCACACGGTGATCTCCGCCGGGTACCTGTTCCCCTCGACCTTGTAGTTGTCAGTCTTGCTCTGGGAGTTTCGGATCCCGTGGTTCGTGGCGCAGTCCTCACCGTTCGGATAGCCGGCGTTGCCCACGGTCATGTTCTCGAAGTCCGCGATCGTGGGGAGATAATCCAGGCATTGGAAGTCGACGCCCGGTGTGGCCCACGCCTTGTAGACGCCGCCCCCGTTCGGCGTGTCCTGATAGGGAAAGAGCTGGACGGAGACGTTCTCGTCGTCGGTGCCCGGGCTGAACGGTCCGCCGTAGTCGTGGGCGCAGTCCCCGCCATCGGCGACGGTCGTGTACTGCCACTTGTTTCCTCCGCTCCCGCCGAGATACCAGACCGTGACGTCACTGGCGTTAAGACCGAAGTACGTGACGACCTCGGAGGTCGACGGCACGCGGTAGAAGCGTCCGTTCCGGACCGCGACCACGCGGCAATACCAGGGATCCTCGCTGAGCAACTCGGCCCCGCTGGGATCCGTGACCTGGTAGATCCAGAACCACACGTCCCCGGATTCGGCGTCGGGTGGCTGGAGAAGGGCCGCGTCCTTCGGGTTGTCCGGGTCACTCGGACCGCCGTTGAAGTAGACTTCCTCCTTGCTGTCGTACTGGTTGGCGTTGACGATCTCGCGGTTCCTCGTCGAGGTGTAGACCGCGCCACTGACCGATTCGCCTTCCGTGTCGTCGCCGATCGCGAAGCTCGGCGTGCTCGCAGGGCTGACCGTCGTGCCGGTGGGCGAGACCGGCTGCTCGTCACAACTCGCCCATACGAAGCCTGCTACCGCCAGAATCGGCGAAATCTGCTGGCTGTGGTGTGAGGAGAATTATCGACCGCTCGATACACGCCTCCTGAAAGGGCCATGACCGAGGAAGGGTAAGAATCGGAGTCGGACTGCCAATCCCACTGCGGGGCAGAGGATCGGTCACTTCTGATGAATCGAAAACAGCTGTGGTCAATGCCACGTCCTGCTACTCCCGCCGGCTCGAACGGATGCGACGATCTCGAGTACTGGGGGCTGGTCCGGCTTCCACGGGAGGGCCGGTTAATGGTGGGAACCGGGTTACGAATTTGCGTAAAGTGGCGTCACCTGTCAAGGAATCGCCACATCGCATCGGGCTCGAGTCGAAATCGGTGAGCCAGCCGCCCCGTGATCCGCAGACCGTAGGCTCGGCCGGAACCAACAGAGGCCACGCGTTTCGGCGTGGCCTCTATATGTATATGCGCCCGACAGGATTCGAACCTGTGACCTCTTGCTCCGGAGGCAAGCGCTCTATCCAGGCTGAGCTACGGGCGCGCGTGCTCGGGTCTCCTCCGGGCGTTCAACCCTCGGGAAGTGCGTGTGGACTCCTGCTTCGTACGTCGAGTGCGCCGCCAGGGACTCGAACCCCCAGCCGCCGGTTTTGGAGACCGGTGCTCTACCAGTTGAGCTACGCCCCTTCACCATCCGGAGTGGCTGGGGACGGATTTGAACCGCCGAC
>JARRPS010000355.1:0-2502 GCA_037382625.1 Gemmatimonadota bacterium
CGTCTTCGCGCTGGTCGCCTGGACGTTCTCGGCCTGGAGACTTCCGGCCGAACTTCCGGGACGGATCGCGCCGTACTACTTCGTTCTGGGTGCGGTCGCCGCCCTGCTGCTGTTCCTGTCGGTTCTCCTCCACGAACTCGCCCACTCGGTCGTGGCGCGTTCGAGGGGAATCCCCGTTCGCGGGATCACCCTCTTCATCTTCGGCGGCGTAGCCGAGATGACGATGGAAGCCCGCACCCCCGGCGACGAGTTCGCTCTCACGATCGCCGGCCCTCTCGCGAGCCTGACCCTCGCCGGCTTCTTCACCCTGCTGAGTCTGGCGGCAGGCGCGATCGGACTCGAGTCGGTCTCCGTTCTCGGCGGAACGCTCGCCTGGCTGAACTTGGTCCTGGCGGTGTTCAACATGGTACCCGCCTTCCCGCTCGACGGGGGCCGGATCCTCCGCGCGCTGATCTGGCGGCTGACCGGCAACCTCGGCGTCGCCACCCGCATCGCCACCTTCGTTGGCCGGGCGTTCGGTTGGGTGCTGATCCTCAGCGGACTGATGCTGTTTCTCGCGAGCTTCCGAGTCGAGGGACTGCAGGGTGGGCAAATCTCCGGAGCCTGGATGATGCTGCTCGGCTGGTTCCTAAACAGTGCGGCGACGGCGGCGGCCCGCTACGACCGTGTGCGGGTGCGTCTCGGAGATGTTCCGGTCTCGGCCGCGATGCGAGGGCCCGGCGTAGCCGTACCGGCCAGCATGTCGGTACGTGAGCTGGCCAGAGGACCGATGCTGTCGGACTATGCGGGGGCCTATCCGGTCGAGCGGCAGGGTCGGATCGTGGGCTCTGTTACGCCGTCGGATCTCGCCCGAGTGCAGCCAGAACGGCGCGGCGAAACGCCTCTTTTCGAAGTCATGCGCCTCGTGGGGGAAACGGAAGCGGTGGAGGCCTCCAGCTCTCTCGCCGAGGTCGCGGCCGGCCTGCGCAGCCGACGCGAGGACCGAGTGTGGGTTACCCGGGACGGGGTGCTTGTCGGCCTGCTCACCCTGCAGGATGTCAGTCGATGGATCGAGCGCACCCGCGAGCTCGGAATCGACCCGCGCGAGCTCGCCGAGGAGGAGACCGGACTCATGCCGCGTGCCGAAGGGCAGCGTCCGGGGTTCCGTGTCGGCTAAGCGCCTCGCCTCCCTCGCACGCCGCCGGGAGCGGGCGGCCCGGCTCGCACCGCGGCTGGCCGAGCTCTACCCGGGCCTCGAGATCAGTCTCGATTGGGATACGCCTCTCGAGCTGGCGGTCGCGACGGTACTCAGCGCCCAGTGCACGGACGCCCGCGTCAACGCGGTCACCCCCGCACTCTTCGCTCGCTACCGGACCGCGGAAGAGTACGCGGCCGCCGACCCCGAGGAGCTCGAGGAGCTGATCCGTTCGACCGGGTTCTTCCGGAACAAGGCGAAACACATTCGCGGGATGGCAGCCCGTCTCGTCGACGACTACGACGGCGAGGTTCCGCGGACCATGGAGGAGCTCACCGGGCTGCCCGGCGTGGCCCGCAAGACGGCGAACGTGATCCAGCAGAATGCCTTCGGAGTGGTCGAAGGCGTGGTGGTGGACACGCACGTGAAACGGGTCGCCCGTCGCCTCGGACTCACCGCCGCCACGGCCCCCGAGGCGGTGGAGCGGGACCTCATGAAGATCCTTCCTCGCGACCAGTGGCATCCGTTCTCGTGGCGGCTGATTCAGCACGGCAGAGCGCGGTGCGACGCCCGCAAGCCGGACTGCGAGGGGTGCGAGATCTCCGACGAGTGTCCGAGCGCGTTCGCCGTCCCGTGAAGCCCGGGGCAGGGCCGGGATCCGCGGACGGCGTCGAGCTCCGGGAGCGCATCCGCACCGCGGCGCTCGAGCTCGGCTTCGCCTCCGTCGGGTTCGCGCCCGCGGAGCCCCCCGCCCATGGCGGTGCCTATCTCGCCTGGCTGCGTGCCGGGCACCACGCCGACATGCGGTGGATGGCCCGTGAGGACGCCGTTCGCCGCCGGCTCGACCCCCGCGAGGCTTTGCCCGGGTGCCGGTCACTCGTCGTGGTGACGCTCGCGCACCCGGATGGCTCCGAGGAATCGCTCGCGACCGGCAACAGGCCCGGGGTCGCGCCTTCTCCGGAATCGGGCGAGGCCCTCGTGGCCCGATACGCCAGGGGCCGGGATTATCACGACGTGTTCGAGGAGAAGCTCGTTGCTCTCGAGGCGGTGATCCGGGAGGCGGACCCGGTATCCGTCTGCAAGCCGTATGTCGACTACGGGCCCGTGCTCGAGCGAGACCACGCGCAGCGCGCCGGGCTCGGGTGGATCGGAAAGAACACGCTCCTGATCGATCCCCGGCTCGGATCGTGGCTTCTGATCGGGGAGCTCCTGACCTCTCTGTCGATTCCGCCGGACGATCCCTTTCTACCTGATCGTTGCGGGAGCTGCACGCGCTGCATGGAGGCCTGCCCGACCGGCGCAATCGTCGAAGAACGGGTCGTCGATTC
>JARRPS010000356.1:0-4723 GCA_037382625.1 Gemmatimonadota bacterium
GTAGGCCGTCTGCCACCGCTCCAGCGGCGCGAATCCCGTCTTTCGCCTCAGAAACCTCGCGTACAGGACGGCGGACCCGGCGAGGTTCACGACGAGGATCAGGTTCTCGCCGAGTGCCGCGACCCGGTTGGGCGTGAATCCGAACGCCGAGATGCGCCCCAGGATCGCCCAGAGAGCAAGAGCATCCACGAGTAGCGCGCAGATGACGAGCACGATCTGCAGAGCATCGAAGGGGCCGGGCTCCGCTCGTGGATCCCTGGCCGATATCGAGTACAGCAGCAGCCCCACGACGAGCACCAGGAGCAGATCGAAGCCGATGAGGACCTCGCGCTCCACGGCAATCCCGCTCCCGGTCCAGATCATGGTGACGATGAAAGCCAGCAGCATCAGGGTGAACAGAGGCGTGAACAGCAGGGTGAGCACCGGCGCCATGTTCTCGATCACGCTCTGTTTGGCCTCCACCAGCCAGCCTGCCACGATCACCGCCCCCGCCGCGCCACAGGGCAGGATCCAGGATTCGAGGAGCCACTCGGCGTCGAATCCGATGGCGCCGAAGATGAACATGGTGAACATCATCAGGACGCCGCCGCCGAGGGCGATGAGGACGAAGTAGATGAACCACTCCCCGGAGAAGCGCACGAAGTTCATGCGCTGGTCGTGATTTCTCCAGGCTCCGCCGCATAGCCGAAGCCCACGGCGAACCAGAGGGCCATGGGAAGATGCAGGGCCGCCAGGATTTCGGTGCTTCCGCCGGGCGCGAACGGATAGAGGTTCACCGCGAGCGCGCCCACGAGGAAGGGAAGCGCGAGCCGGAGCAGACCCGATGTGTCCAGCCCCCGTTTCCATGCGAAGTAACCGGCGAGGAAGGGAAGCACGAGGAGGCTGACATTCCGCAGATAAAAGGACTCGGCGACCGCCGAGCCGTCGAGGGCAAGGCCGAACAGCTCGGGCACCTTGACGGCCAGCGCCGCCCCGATCGCGAGGCTCACAGCCGCCAGCGCTTCGCGAGTCCGATCCGACCTGCCTTCTCCGGTCTCGGCCACCACCAGACGCTTCCAGAGCCGCTCCGAGTGCTCCCGGGCGAATTCCCGCGACAGGGCATCGAGCTCGCCGAGCCGTTTCACCGCGATCAGAAACGCCTCCTCCTCGTCGAGGCCGGATTCCCGCAGGTCGGCCACCTGGCTCCGGAGGTGGTCCTCGAGTTCCTCGAGGTCGGTCGCGTCGATCGCCTGCCGCCGGCGCACCCAGGCCTGCCACTCCTCGATCCTGTCTTCGAGCACCTGCGCGCTTCGTTCGTAAGCCATCAGATCCCCTGCGGCGCGAGTTGGAACGACATGAACGGGGTCGAGCGAAGGGTCTCGTTCACCACCCGCCACTGCTGCTGTTGTATGGCCAGCTCTGCGGAGCCGTCGTCCGTGATCCGGTAGTATTTCCGCCGGCGACCCGACTCGGACCGGCCCCAGGTGGCCTCCACGAGACCGTTGCGCTCCAGGCGATGAAGGACGGGATAGAGCATGCCGTCCGTCCACTGAAGCTCGCCACGGGAGAGCTCGTCCACGCGCTTGATGATCGCGTACCCATAGCTCTCCCCCTCGCTGAGAATGGCGAGCACCAGCGGCGTGGCGGAGGCGGCGACGAGGTCTTTGCCTATGTCCATGAGCCGCGCCAGATCCGGATTCGAAACCAATACCGTTGATACATAGAGGTAGTATACATAGAAGTGCTAGGTAACGGCAAGGAGCGCTTCCGAATTCCTGTGAGAATCTCCAACCGGCGCTCTACGGAAACCCGAACCGGGTGGTGTCCCGCCCGCGACATGGCATTGCACGAAGCCCGGAAACGTGGTTCGTTGTGTGCGAAGCCCGCTGTCCGGGGCCACCGGCAGCATGCAGATCTTTCCTCGAGAGCGGGAACTACGTGTCACTTCAGGATGTCGGCAGCATCGGAGAGCTCGTCGCGGCGATCGCGACGGTCGCGACCCTGGTCTATCTCTCCATACAGGTCCGGCACAACTCGCGCGCCCTGGACCGCTCCAATGAATTCGCGCAGGCGAATTCCATCCACCAGATCACGATGCTGTTCAACGAGCTCAACTGGCGCCTCGCAAGCGATGGCGAGCTCGCCGACATCCATACCCGTGCCCTGAACGGGGATCCGCTCTCGCCTGCCGAGGTCACCCGATTCACGGCGTTCGTGAACACCTACGTGGCGACGATCGAGAATCTGGTCGGCCAGCAGAGCCTCGCTCTCGGTTACTCGGAGCTCGACTCGACGGCAGCCCTCGACCTGCTCGCACCCGTCGTGCGGGAGCTGCTCGAGACAGAAGCCGGGGCCCAATGGTGGAGAGAGGCGGCGCCGCATCTCTACGTGGCGGGCTTCCGGGCGCAACATGGGAGCGTTCGAATACGTGATGGTGCTCGTCTCCATCGTGATCGGACTGGCCATCACCCATCTGCTGAACGCGCTGGCCGCCGGCGTGCACCGACTTCGGGGACACGGCGAGCCGCTGCGACTCGAGGCGGTCTATCTCCTGTGGGTCGGGTTCCTTCTGATCTGGCTCGTCTCTTTCTGGTGGTGGGAATTCAAGTTCCAGGAGATCGAGTCGGAGTGGTCTTTCGGCCTGTATCTCTTCGTGATCTCCTACGCGGTCTCTCTCTTCCTTCTCGCGGCCGTCCTCGTTCCCAGCCGCCTGGTAGGGGTTTCCGACTCCTACACTTACTTCATGGACGGGAGGAAGTGGTTCTTCTGGGGACTGATCTTCCTCGTGGGGCTGGATACCGTAGACAGCTTTCTGAAAAGCACCGAGTGGGGCCTCCGCCCCTTCTACCTCTTCCAGTCCGGCGTCATGCTGGCTGCGGCCGTGGCTGGCCTGCTCTCGACCCGGCGAAGCGTTCAGCTCCTCGGAGCGGCCGCGGCCTTCGCCGTGCAGATGGTCTACATGTTCCGCGAGGTAGGTGTCCTCGGGACGTGGTAGCACCGGTCGCCGGAAAAGCACTTTCGTCCTGCACGGGCCGGAATCGGTCGCGTGACGATCACCAGTTGTCGATAAGGAGCGAACCGAGCGATGCGCACCTCTGCCGCCACGGTCGTAGCCCTGCTGCTGGGAATCCTGTCGGGTCCGTCGCTCTCCGGGGGCGCCGCGTCGGCGCAGCAGCCTCCCGGGGACGAGACACTGATCGAGGCGGCGCGGGAGATCATGGAGTCGTCACATTGGGCCGCCCTCGTGACGCTGTCCGAGTCGGGGGCGCCTCGGGCGCGTACCATGGACCCGTTCCCGCCCGACAGCCAGTTCGTGATCTGGATGGGAACGAACCGGCTGAGCCGGAAGGTCGAAGAGATCAAGAAAGATCCCCGAGTGCTGGTTTACTACCAGGACCCGAGGGGAGCGGGCTACGTTACGATTACGGGGAGTGCGCGGTTGGTGAACGACCCCGTCGAAAAGGAGCGGCGCTGGAAGAGCGAGTGGGAGGCCTTCTACCCCGATCGGGAAGAGACGTATCTCCTCATCGCCGTGACCCCCGAACGGCTGGAGGTCGTGAATTACCGTGAAGGCGTGGCGGGGGACTCGGCAACCTGGGGCGTGCCGGCCGTCGAATTCGAGCGGCAGTAGCTGGACGGCTGTCCGGTCTCACCACAACGTTCCGTCTGCGGACTGGGCGTAGTCTCAGCGCGGCCGGGGCACGATCCGGGAAGTCCCGGCGGACTCCCGCGGCTCGCGGCATGAAACCGACGTTCGCGGGACCGGATTTCTGAAACCCGGAGAATCTCGATGGGTCGCGTTCGTACGATACTCGTTCTTGGCCTCTGTGCGAGTCTGTCCGCTTGCCACGGGCACAGACACCCGACGCCCGCCGAGGGCTACGTGGCGGTTCCCGGCGGTCGCGTCTGGTTTCGAGTCGTGGGCGAGGGTCACGGCACACCGCTGGTCGTTCTGCACGGCGGACCGGGCGCCCCGAGCTACTACATGTCGTCGCTCGCGCGGCTGGGGTCGGACCGTCCGGTCGTCTTCTACGACCAGCTCGGGGCCGGGCGCTCCGATATGCCCTCCGACACGACGTTGTGGCGGATCGAGAGGTTCATGGCGGAACTGGATTCCGTCCGGGTTCAACTCGATCTCGGGGAGATCCACCTGCTCGGGCACTCCTGGGGGACCATGCTCGCCACCGACTACGTGCTCGGCGGCGCGAAGGGAGTCAGGAGCCTCATCCTCGCGAGCCCGGCCCTCGACACGGAATTGTGGCAGCGGGACGCCGACCTGCTGATCGCTACGCTTCCCGACTCGGTTCAGGAAGCGATCCGTACGCACGAGGCGGCCGGGACGTTCGACCATCCCGCCTATCAATCGGCGATGATGGACTTCTACGGCCGGTACGTAACCCTCGTCGGGGGGCCCGACGTGGACAGCACGTTCGCGCATTTCGGCGCCGAGGTCTATGGCTATATGTGGGGGCCGAGCGAATTCACCGCGACGGGCACGCTGCGCACGTACGACCGTACGGATCGCCTCGGCGAGCTGAACCTGCCGGTTCTGTATACGACAGGGGAGCACGACGAGGCGTTACCCTCGACGGTCCGGTTCTTCCAGAGCCTCACGCCGGGCGCGGTGTTCGCGCTGATTCCAGGTAGCGCACACCTCACCACGATCGATGCACCGGAGGCGTTCGCAGACACCGTGGCGCGGTTCCTCTCTTCGGTCGAGGGCCGCCAACGCGGCGCCGTCCGT
>JARRPS010000357.1:0-2496 GCA_037382625.1 Gemmatimonadota bacterium
GTTCGGGTACCACTCGTCGGTCTTCGCAATGGCCAGCAGCGTGCTCTTCGATTCGAGCACCTCATTCAGGGCACGGTGGTCACGACTCAAGGACACGTGAGTCAACTCGCAGAGATCGGGAATCACCCCGTCGCCCAGGGCTGCCCCTCTGGCAGCGATCTCGTCTGCCTCATCCTCTCGACCGGCAAACGCCAACGATTGCGCCCACCACCAGAGCACCAGTTCGTCAGGGAGAACTGCTGAGTCCAAAACCTCCTGTAACCGCTCACTCGCCTCATCGAAGTTCCCATCGAGGACTTCGACGCAAGCTCTGAAGAAGCCAGTGTGCATGTGAAGCGGATCTGCTTTGAACGCCTCTTCTGCTAGCTGCCGGCCCTCCTCGACCTTGCCGACCTCGCTCAGAACGAATGCCAGGAAGCACAGAGCATCAGTATCGCGATCCAGGTCGGCGGCGCATCTCATTAGCCGAACCGCTTCCTCGAACCTGCCCTGGTTGTACCGGACCAGCGCCTTTGCGTGCAACGCCAGTCCGAGTTGCGGATCCATTTCGAGCGCTTTGTTGGCGTAGCCTTCCGCCTGTACCAGCGTCTCGGGCTCGTGACTGATCCCCCCGTCGTAGGCGTAGGCATGGAGGTTTCCCAGCCCGGCATACAGGAGCGCGTTGTGGCCCGTGATCTCGAGAGCATGGTCAAGCAACTGCATCCCACGGTTGAAGCCTCGCTCCGAGAACGTCCAGAACTCCTGTCTCGCTCGAAGCCATGCATCGTAGGCCCGCACGTCGGTGATCCGACGGGCTGCCAGCTGTTGCTCGTCCCGAGGCGAGAGCGAGACCTCGAGCGCTGCGACGATGCGCCGCGCGAGGTTCTCCTGAAGGTCGAAGATGTTTTCGAGCGTGCCCGTATAGCGCTCTGCCCAGAGGTGTGAGTCCGTGCCAGCGTCTATCAACTGGGCCGTGATTCGCACGGTTCCCGCAGCTCGGCGTACACTTCCCTCCAGCGCGTAGCGGACATTCAACTCCCTCGCGATCGCGGGCACGTCTCTTCCTGAGCCCTTGAATCTCATCGCCGACGTACGTGATATGACGCGCAGCTCCTGCAGTCGCGACAACTCCGCGATCAACTCCTCGGTCAGTCCATCCGCAAAGAAGGCGTTGTCGGGATCGGGACTCAGATTCTCGAACGGCAGCACGACGATCGACTTCTTCTCCTCCTCGACCGCTATTGTCGTGGCGAACAATGCTTCCGAGAACTCCTTCGCCGATCCGAACCGATCGGCTGGTGCCTTGGAAAGCGCCGTCGAAAGAGCGGCGGCCACTGGCAACGGAACACTCGATCGGACCGTCGTTATCGGGGGTGCCGGATCGGTCATGTGCTTTGCGACCACCGCTCGCGGACTGGACGCCACGAACGGCGGGTCCCCCGCCAGCATCTCATAGAGTACACATGCGAGCGAGTAGACGTCGCTGCGCGCGTCGATTGCCTGTTCCCCGCTCGCCTGCTCCGGGCTCATGTACGCTGGCGTGCCCAGCGACAGCCCCGTCGCCGTCAGGCGCTCGCCACCGGCGACCGTCACCGCCAGCGCAATGCCGAAGTCCGCCACCACCACCTCGCCGCGATGCAGCAGGATGTTCTCGGGCTTGATGTCCCGGTGGATCACGCCCTGCCCGTGGGCATAGTCCAGCGCCGAGGCCACCTGGCCGGTCAGCGCCACGGCCTCGTCGATCGCCAGCTGCTTCTCCCGGGCGACCTTCGCGCGGAGCGACTCCCCCTCCACGTAGGGCATCACGTAGTAGAGGAAGCCGTCGGCCTCGCCCGAGTCGTGGAGCGCCAGGATGTGGGGGTGATTGAGCCTCGCCGCGATCGCGATCTCGCGCAGGAAGCGGTCGGGGCCGACAGCGGCGGTCAGCTCTGGCTGCAGGACCTTGATCGCGACCTTGCGGTGGTGCTTGAGGTCCTCGGCCAGGTACACGGTCGCCATGCCTCCCCGGCCGATCTCGCGCTCGACGGCGTAGCGGTCTGAGAGGGCGGTGCACAGACGTTCCAGCAGGTCGGGCATGCATGCCTCCCGAGGAACGAAGGGGGTGCGATCAATATAGGGGAGAGAGGGTTACCGCGCCGAATATTTTAGCCGAGACTGCCGTGATCGCAGCGCGGTCGGTCAAAGTGCGCTCTCCTGACGCCGAAGCGGGAGAGCGGGCAGAAGAGGTCGAGAGTTTCTGGTATCAGTGCCAGGGCCAGTGACAACGAAGCCGACGTGGGATGCGCCGGTTTTCAAGACGGATTCGCGGTTGTCCCTGTAAGTCCATAAAAGTCCGTCTTCGTGCGACCTACGGGATTACGGCTGTCCGCGTGAGTCCCTGTGAGTCCCTGTTAGTCCGTATAGTCGGGTAACAGATCGAGTAACACCGACAGGGGAAGCGCCCGGCCGGTCCGGAACCGGGCGCCGCCCTGTCAGGGTTGGACTTCACTCGCTGTGCTCACTTGTCTCCGATCGGCG
>JARRPS010000358.1:0-2802 GCA_037382625.1 Gemmatimonadota bacterium
CGGCCCGACGGCACGCTCGTGCTTTCGGTCGCGTCGCGCAGCAAGGCCCTTGGGCTCCTGGCCTACCTCGTTCTCTCCGAGGGCGACGGGGCCCGGCGCCGTGAGGACGCATGTGCCCTTCTGTGGCCCGAATCCGACGAATCCCGCGCCCGCAATTCCCTGAATCAGACTCTCCACATCCTGCGCTCGAGTCTCGGCAACGAGGTGGTCACCGGGGGCAGGGAGACCGTCGGTATCGATCCGGGTCGGATAGGCTGTGACGCGGTCGAGTTCCGGAAGGCGATCGCTGCCGGCAATTGGGAGCAGGCTCTCGAGCTGTACGGTGGTGAGCTCCTGCCCGGGCTGCACGTTACCGGGTCGCTCGATTTCGAACGGTGGCTGGATCACGAACGCCGGGATCTCAAGCGAGCCGCATTTGACGCTGCCAGGCGCGTTGCAGGTCAGATTACCGGAGACGATCGTAGCACGATCAGGGCCTTGCGACAGGCGCGGAAGATCCGGCCCGACGACGACGAGACGGTCCGTGATCTGATGGCGGCCTGTCAGAGACAGGGCAATGTAGCCGCAGCGTTGATGGAGTACGAGTCATACCGAGCGTGGCTTGCCGAGAACGTGGGCCTGGAGCCGCCGAAGGAGACACGCAGACTGGCCGCGGAACTGCGTGCAGCGAACGGCGAGGCAGGGGACGGGGCGGCCGGTAAAACGAAGCGAGACCGGATGTTCGACGCCGTGGCCGTCGATGCAGGTCGGGGCACTTCGGAAGAGCGGCCCGCGACCGGAGAGTCCGAGCCCGGGGAGATTCAACGCCGCCCCGGAAAGAGAATCTGGGTCTCTCTCGTCATCGCTGTCATTACCATTGTCACCCTCGATGCCGGCTGGTCGATCGTCAGGGAGCGTGCGTCCGGTGGGGAAGACAAGAGCCTGCTGTCCGAGTCGGAGAGCCCTCCACTCGATCCGGATGTTCTCGCCGTGCTGCCGTTTACCGTGGCCGGAGACAGCGAGTCGCTCACTGATCTCGCCGAAGATCTTCCCCTCGTGTTTTACTGGAAGATCACGGGGGAATTCGGCCCACGCGCCGTGGAGCCCAAGCTGGTCCGGGCCGAATGGAATCGGGTGGGAGGATCTCCGGACATGCCACCCACGAAGTCGGATGCTGTCCAGGTCGCTCGCGACCTGGCCGCCGGTCAACTGGTCCAGGGGACCGTGCTGGGGACCGAGGACGCCATGGAGATCCATGCGTCTCTGGTCGACATCGAGACGGGAAGAACGACGGCACAGTCGATCCAGCGCGGACCGTACTCCGACTGGCCCCGTCTCGTCGATCAGCTCGTGATCGACCTGCTGGCCGCGCACTACGACGACCTGGTGGATCGGATTCCGAAACTCGGCGAACACAAACCGGAGGCAGTACAGGCCTACCTCGCCGGGGTCCGGTCGTGGAGCCGGCAGCAGGGAGACTACGAGGCGATCGACTATTTCCGGGAGGCCGTGGCGCGCGATTCCACCTTCGCCCTCGCTGCCATGACAGGCTATCTGGCGGGGGAGACGGACGAGTACCTGGCCCGGCTCGCCTGGGAGAATCGTGACGCGCTGAGTCCGAGGGACAGGGCGATCCTCACGGCCGGCGCGGGCAAGCTGTTCGGCGAGATCATGTCGATTCGTGACGAGATCGATGCGTGGGAGCGGGTGCTGCGGTTCGACCCGGACAACTTTCAGGCAAACTACGAGCTGGCCGAGGCCTACATGGGCTCTGGAAACGGGGTCGGTGCAGCGGACCGGCTCTCGCGGGTGAAGCGACTCGCGAACCGGGCGCTGCGAGTCGATCCGGCGCACCTCTGGATTCGTACAATCCTGTTTGAAGTGGCGATGATGGAAGGAGATTCCGCCGCAATGGCCGAGCACCTCGCCGTGTTCGACAGCATCGCCGATCCTGAGAGCTGCGGACGGGCAAGAAAGCACGGCCAGGCGCGGGCGCTGGAATTCGACCTCGAGCCGCTGTCCGAAGAGTATGGCGGTATGGGGTCGCATTGTGAGGTTAGGGCCATCATCGAGGGCGCCGTCATGACCGGCCGCTCACTCGACCTGGCCCGGGCGGCGACGAGAGCGTTCGACGAGGCCGGAGGGCCGACCCTCATCCCACGGTTCGGGTCACTTTACTGGGGCTGGCACGACACGTGGATGAAATACATGGGGCGCCCGAACTGGGACAGCTTCGACTCCCCTCCGCCTCGCACGGACGACCTGCTGGCGAACATCGGGGTGGTGCGGGAAGCGATCTACGTCGGGATTCCGGACGAATTCGTCGCACATTCTCTGCGACTGCTTCGACAGGTGGCCCACCAGGAACCGTCCAGTGACTCAGACCGGGAAGACGTGGCCGTCGCTCGCTGCTGGCTGGGACAGTGGGCTCTGTCCCGGGGTGACACGACCGGCGTGTCGGCCACGATCCGGCATCTTCGGAACGACGTTCCGGCGCCGCAGTTTTTCTCCGGCTGTCGACAGCTACGATTCGCTGGCGCGCCGGGCACCGGTGTACAGACAGGAGGGGTCAACCGGGGAATTCTGGCCGATTCTCAACTTGCCGCTGGTGCGCTGGTTTCTCGAAGACGGCGACTACGATCGAGGGCTGGCGGCCGCTCGACGCGGGCGGGCAGGTGCCCCGATGGCGGCCATCTGGTCCTATGGCTACGACGTTGTCTTCCAGAGAGAAGAGGCTCGACTCCACGCGCTGGTCGGCGATACCGCGGCAGCTCTACAGGAGTACGAGTCCTATCTCGCGCGGCGCGAGGAGGCCAACGGCCC
>JARRPS010000359.1:0-2495 GCA_037382625.1 Gemmatimonadota bacterium
CAGCCGGAGAAAAACTGCGGCGCCGGAACGTCGTTCCGAAGATGCCGGATCGTGGCCGACACGCCGGTCGTGTCACCCCGGGACAGAGCCCACTGTCCCAGCCAGCAGCGAGCGACGGCTGCGTCTTCCCGGTCCGAGTCACTGGATGGGACCTGGTCGGCCACCCGTCGCAGAAGGCGGACCGAATGCGCCGTGAAAGCGTCGGGAAGCCCGATGTAGATCGCCTCCCGCACCACCCCGATGTTCGCCAGCAGGTCGTCCGTGCGCGGCGGTGGGGAAGCGAAAGTTCCGAAGGGCGGTCGACCCATGTACTTCATCCACATGTCGTGCCAGCCCCAGTACAGCGCCGCGAATCGCGGGATGTAGGTCGGCCCACCGGCCTCGTCGAAGGCGCGAGTCGCCGCCCTGGCGAGGTCGAGAGAGCGGCCCGTCATGATTGCGCCTTCGATGATCGCACGAACCTCGCAGCCTGAGCCGAGGCCTCCGAATTCATCTGACAACGGCTCGAGCTCGAACCCAAACGCACGTGCCTGGCCGTGCTTCCGGGCCCGTCCGCAGCTCTCGGGATCCGCGATGCTGTCGAACACGGCGAGGTGCTCCGCCATTGCGGCTGAATCTCCTTCGATCAGCGCGACTTCGAACAGCTTGGTTCGAATCCACAGGTGTCCGGGATCGACTCGAAGCGCCCGCCCCGCCAGTCGCTTGACTCGAGAGAGGCGGTCAGCCGCGCCGACCTCGTTCCCGGCGCCCATGTAGGCCTCGGCCAGCTCGTAATTCGCCTGGAAGTTCTCCGGGTCGAGTTCCAGCACACGCTCCCAGGCGTCGATCTCGTCCCGGATCGACCGGATCTCTCCGAACAGCTTGCCCGCGCCCGCCGTGAGAACCGCCTGGTCCCTCGGACTCAACGCGTCGCGATTCTCCCACGCGACTCTCGCCAGGTACTCGTCCGTTTCCCCCGCCAGATAGCCCGCCATCGCCGCCAGGGCGAATGTCGAGTCCCGCTCCACCGCCTCGCGGAAGTAGTCGATTTCCTCATACTCACCCTGCTGCCGGTTAAAGGACCGGACGCCGGCGAGGTAGGCCTGCACTGCCTCGGGCTTGTGTTCGCCAAGCTTCGGAATCCGGTCCACCAGGTCTTCGTAGTGCGCAGCCAGCAGATCGATCAGTAGCTGATCGACGAGCCGGGTCCAGTCGGAATACGGTCCGCGCTGGATGGACTGTGCCGTGGTCCTTCCCGTCTCGATGTCGACGAGCGACGCATGGATCTCCATCGCGTCCTCGGTCCCCAGCACGGTTCCCTGGACCAGCCGACCGGCGGCCAAGTTGCGGGCTGCCTGGACAGCATCGGCTTCCGTGGGAGGCATGTCCGGGGATCCTCCCACACGGTTCCACTCTGCGTGGACCAGTTTCGGCTCCACGGCGCGTGGGCCGAATTCCCCCGTGATCTTCCAGTAGAACAAGAGCGGAAGGTCATTGGCGAGGTCGGCAAGCACCTCGCTGTCGCCAGCGGCCGTGAACGGAAGCACGGCGAGCACATCCGGATCCAGTGGAGGGCTCTCCGACTCCGACAGCAAGCTCTTGTCTTCCCCGTCGGACGCACGTTCTCGGATGATCGACCAGCCTGCGTCGAGCGTAACGATGGCGATGACCGCGATGACGAGGGATGCCCAGATTCTCTTTCCGGGGCGGCCTTGCTTCCCACTGGCTTCGGACTCGCCGGTCGCGGGCCCGGTCTCCGAAGTGCCAGGATCAGCAGACACGGTCAGGCGAGCGGATTTCCGGTCTCGCTTCCTCTGACCGGCCGGCGACACAACCGCCTCACCATTCGCTGCACGCAGTTCCGTGGCCAGTCTGCGTGTCTCCTTCGGCGGCTCCAGGCCCACGTTCTCGGCAAGCCACGCTCGGTATGACTCGTACTCCAGCAACGCTGCGGCTACATTGCCCTGCCTCTGACAGGCCGCCATCAGATCACGGACCGTCTCGTCGTCGTCGGGCCGGATCTTACGCGCCTGTCGCAAGGCCTTGATCGTGCTCCGATCGTCTCCGGTAATCTGACCTGCAACGCGCCGGGCAGCGTCGAACGCGGCTCGCTTGAGATCCCGACGTTCGTGATCCAGCCAGCGTTCGAAATCGAGCGACCCGGTAACGTGCAGCCCGGGCAGGAGCTCACCACCGTACAGCTCGAGAGCCTCCTCCCAATTGCCGGCCGCGATCGCCTTCCGGAACTCGACCGCGTCACAGCCGATCCGACCCGGATCGATACCGACGGTCTCCCTGCCCCCGGTGACCACCTCGTTGCCGAGGCTCGAGCGCAAGATGTGGAGAGTCTGATTCAGGGAATTGCGGGCGCGGGATTCGTCGGATTCGGGCCACAGGAGGGCACATGCGTCCTCACGGCGCCGGGCCCCGTCGCCCTCGGAGAGAACGAGGTAGGCCAGGAGCCCAAGGGCCTTGCTGCGCGACGCGACCGAAAGCACGAGCGTGCCGTCGGGCCG
>JARRPS010000360.1:0-2487 GCA_037382625.1 Gemmatimonadota bacterium
GCTGCGCCGCGAAGGCTTCCATCTGCCGGGCGTACAGCGCCCTCTCATTTTCGTTGAGCGCCGAGCGCGAAACAAGGAATGATCTCCTGAACCTGTCCGATCGTGGACGGAGTGCGAAGATGACGAACTCGAGCCACCTGCACCGGTTCATACGGCCTTTTGCCTTGCTTTGCCTCGGCCTTCCATCGGCCGTCATAGCCCAGGAGCAGTCCCGTGAATCCGCGGCCCTCGACAACACGGCCGCAGCATGGTCTTTCCAGCTCGCCTACCAGGCGATGCCCGACTACCGGGACGACATCCTCGCGAGCGGCGAGACGCGGCCGGAGGGGAACAAGGGCTACGTGCAATTCCGCATGGTGGCTCCGTTGAAGCTCGGCGGGCTCAGCGTGCTTCCGCGTCTGACCGTCCGACTCAGCGAGAACAAGGACGGCGACTGGGGGTTCAGCCCGACCGACCTGTTCGCGCTGATCGTCCCCTTCGATTGGGGCACGGGCCGGGCCGGATTCGGCCCCGACATCGTGATCCCGGGAAGCTCGAAGGTCGGTTCGAGCGAGTGGGCGTACGGTCTCGCGGGCGCCGTGATCCAGCGATTCTTCAACGATCGGATGATGGCGGGCCTGCTCGTGCAGCAGACCTGGGGGAAGCGGACCGTCGTGGACCTCGGCCAGCCGGTCCCGATCGTCACAGATGAGTTCGAGACGGGCGCTCACCCCCTGATCATCAATCCGTTCGTCAACTTCCAGCTCGGTAAGGGCTGGTACATCGGGACCAACGACCTGCAGGCGCAGCACAGCTGGGAGTTCGGGGGGTGGAAGGTGCCGGTGGGGGCACGGCTAGGCTACGTGCTCGTGCAACCGTCGAGCTCCTGGAATTTCTACGTCGAGTACGCGACGGACCTCGCGACGGACGACTGGCCTGGCGCGGCCGCGGAAAGCAAGTACCGGGTCAATCTGTCGTACAGCATGCCTGTGGGAGGATAGTCGATCGTGAGCGAGGCGCAGGGATCAGATCCGGCTATGCTCCACACCATGGAGATCGGCTCGCCGGCCGTACTCCGGCGCGGACGCGGTCAGCTCCGGCGGCTCGAGACCCTGACGGATGTGGTGTACGGGGTCGCCATCTGGCGTGTGTTCATGCTGTTTCCCCGTCCCGATCAGCCGGAGTGGAACTGGCACTCCTGGCGTGAATTCCTCGCCGCCGAAGGCATGACGATCGTGTTGATCGCGATCGGCGTTGCCGTGCTCATCATCTACTGGCTGCAGAGCAACACACTGTTCGGCCTCGCCGACCGGGCGGACGGCAAGTTCGCGGCAAGGGCCATCCTGCAGCTGTTCTTCGTGCTCCTGTTCCTGTTCTCGATCCGGGTAGGAACCGAACTCCCGGCCTCCGCCTGGACGCGCGGGTTCGAGAGCGTCGCGGCCCTGCTCCTGGGCCTCACGTCGGGCTGGATGTGGTCGTATGCGACGAAAGATCGCAGGCTCCTGCATGCAGACGTGACGGATGCCGAGGCCCGCGCGGTCGACAAGCGTATCCGTGCGGAACCGGCGACGGCCCTGTTCACCCTGCCATTCATCTTCACGCCGATCCTCTGGGAGCTCGCATGGTTCTCGTATCCAGCTGTTCGGCGGTTCTTCAAGGCGCAGGCCCGACGACTCCTCGGCCCTGGCGGGTGAGGAGCCTGCAATGAGCCCGTGGCTCGCTGCTCGCCTCCCGTTTACCCGGCCAGCGAAGAGGATGCTGCCGGCGTTCGCGGCCCTGCTCGCCCTCGCCACGCCGGTGACCGCGCAGGATCAGGCACCCGGCGGACTGCGAGCTCCGTCCCGGAGTTTCGCCCTGCCGCTGGAGATCGAGCACGACTTCGGTGCCGCCAATGGCGAAGCGACGTTATTTCGATTCCTGCCTCTCTGGAGTGTTCCCCTGAACGAAGCCTGGCGGCTCGTGAACCTGGAACTGATCACACTGGCCGACGCTCCTGGCGGCGTACCGGGGAGACCGGTCGATCCGAACCCGACTCCGGGGGATCGAGCATTCGGTCTCAGCGACCTGATCCATGGCAGCTTCTTCACGCCGGAGGACCAGGGTGCCTTCATCTGGGGGGTGGGCTTCATTCTCGGTATTCCGACTGCGACGGACCAGGTCCTCGGAAGCGGGAAGTGGGCGGCGGGGCCCGCGATTCGGCTGACCTTCCGCACCGGGCCCTGGAACCTGGGTGCGATCGCGGGGCAGCGGTGGTCGTTCGCCGGCGACGCGTCTCGTCCCGATCTCAACGCGCTGATCATCCGCGGTACGTTCCGGTTTCAGCTCCCGGGCCCATGGTACCTGGTATCGGCGCCGATCATCACGGCCAACTGGAACGCGCCGTCAACCGAGCGCTGGCTCGTTCCGGTCGGTGGTGGTCCGGGTCTGACCTTCGAAGTCGGAGAGCACCGCTGGGCCACCTCGCTGCAAGCCTACTGGAACCCGATTCGACCGGAAGCTGCGCCGGAA
>JARRPS010000360.1:2505-3137 GCA_037382625.1 Gemmatimonadota bacterium
CGCCTGCAGCTGATCGCAGCGATTCCGACCTGAGCGCACAAACGACAGGAATCCCTCAATGGAGACGACGCGGATCATGAAGACACGGCGACTCGCCCCGGCGCTCCTGCTGGTCGTGCTCGGCTTCGCACCTGCCCTCCAGGGCCAGGAGGCCAGCGGAGACCCGGAGGCGCACGCCGAACCGGAGACCGAGTGGTCCGGCTTCCGTGTCGGTTCCTGGCGGAACTGGATCTTCCGCAGCTTCATGGTCGACGAGGGGGACGACGCCACGGTGCTCGGGGAGGAGCTCGAGAGCTACATCGGGGTCGGCGGTTACCAGGTGAAGAACATCGCCTACATCGAGATCGCCGACTACCCGCGTGCCGTGCCCGGACAGCCACCCGGCAACCCCGAGCCCGGAACCGAGGCCGACACCGGGATCTCAGATCTCCTCACGGGCTTCTGGATCTCGAAGCAGGGCGGACACCACGGGAAGCACCACTTCGCACCCGGGATTGCATTCCAGTTCCCGACCGCCACCTCGGAAACGCTGGGCAGCGGCAAGTGGTCAGTCGGGCCGAGCTTCGACTACGAGTACGAGAGCGGGGACCTGTTCGCCGGCGCCATCGCGCTGCAGATCTGGTCCTTTGCGG
>JARRPS010000361.1:0-3190 GCA_037382625.1 Gemmatimonadota bacterium
GAGCCTTCGGTGGGCGCCGAGAGCGTGACGCGAGGCCGGAGGAAGGTGCGGGTAGCCCGGGGCCGTTGAGGCGACGCCGTAGCTCACTCCCCTCCATTCGGGTTCTCCACTTCCCGCCGGTACTCCGAGATGTCCCAGTTCAGCTCGCGCAGCAGGTCGCGCTCGATGTCGATGTTCAGCACCAGGTCCTGCGGCTCGAACTTAGCTCCGAAGACCTCCTCGTAGCGCGCGAGCATGTCCTCGACCGGGATCACCCACGCGATGCGGCGCGCGGGGTTCGAGAAGATCACGTAGGCGGGCTTCGCCGCCGTCGTGAGCGCCTCGATCGCCGAGGCCGTCACCCGGAAGAGCATGTTCCGCGAGTCCGGCTTGTTGAAGTTGAGGAAGTAGACGAGCCGCTTGGTGGACTCGAACATCGTCCGGAAGCCGCCCCGCTCCTTCGCGGCCCGGTCGAAGTGCTCGCCGGCGAACTCCCGGGCGACGAGCCGCCGTCCCATGCGCCGGGGTGACAGGCCGCCCGGGGCCGTGCGCTCGCCGCGCATGGAGCGGTAGGGGCCGGTCGGCGCGACGGCCAATTCGACCGGGCTCTCCATGCGCATCAGCCGGGCCTCGGACCGGAGCGCGCTTCGCGCCTCGCCCGGCGGCTTCTTCCCGCGCCGCTTCCCGAACAGCAGGCGCCTCAGAACGGAGTTCGGGGTGTCCACCAGGGGCACGGCCCGCTCCTGCAAGTACTGCCAGACTTCTTCGTCCACCTGTATTTCGCGCATGTCCATCCGGTTCTCCCTGATTCTATGGCATATCGCCCTGTATACGCTTCCTGCGATGATTCTACTACTGCAAGTACTATAAGTCAACTGCGCCAGTACACAGATTAGTACTTGACTCCCACTGTTGCTACTACTATCTTCTCCGCCGGCCCCCACAGACAACCGATACGAAAGGAGACGCACCATGTGCGCATCGAACAACGGGAAACCGGAAGACCGACAACGCGCCGTGTACGAGGCGGCCGCCGAGATGAGCCGCAGGAAGATCGAGCGCGACGCCCCGCTCGACGCGGAGGCGCTGAAGCGGGTGGCGGCGAGCGACATCATCGTGGTGCGCGGGAGCTACGACCACGTGGAGCAGGTGCTCCAGGCGCTCGATCTTCCCTTCACCGCCGTCCGGCCGGAGCAGGTCCAGCACCTGAGGCTCCGGCCCGAGCAGCTGCTCGTCGTGAACTGCCCGGGCCAGGTGAGCTCGGGCGCCGTGCCCGTGATCCGCCGGTTCGTGGAGGCGGGCGGCACCCTGTTCACCACGGACTGGGCGCTGAAGCACGTGATCGAGCCCTGCTTCCCGGGGACGATCGAGTACAACCAGCGCCCGACGGGGGACGACGTGGTGCGGATCGAGGTCCTGAGCCGCGACCACCGCTTCCTGCAGGGCGTGCTCGAGGAGGGGGACGATCCCCTGTGGTGGCTCGAGGGCTCGTCCTACCCGATCCGGGTGCTGGACAACGAGCGGGTGCAGGTGCTGATCACGAGCACCGAACTGGAGCGGAAGTACGGGGAGGCGCCCGTCGCGGTCACCTTCGCGCACGGCGAGGGCGAGGTGCTGCACATGATCTCGCACTACTACCTGCAGCGGGCGGAGCTCCGGACCGAGCGGCACCAGATGGGCGGCTCCGATTTCGTCGCCGAGAAGGGCGTCGCGCTGAGCGCCGAGAAGGCGGAGATGCTGAGCGCGATGGACCTGAAGCGCGGAGAGATGGAGGCCGCCTACAGCTCGTCGCGGTTCATGGCGAACCTGGTGGCGGAGAAGAAGCGGCGATCGTGAAAGGCGGACGGCTCGAAGGCGGGTTCGAATCGCCGCGGGCCTTCATCGAGGAGCGCGAAAATGACGGCTGAGCCCGAGCGTGTGCTGGTTCCGGTGTGCAGCCTGGAGTGCCGGCGATGCGCCGAAGCCGTCGCCCGCACGCCGGGCGGCGTCCCGCTGGTGGTCTGCGGACCGGCGAAGGGTGCGGATGACGCGGATCCGAATTCTCGAGAGGTGGGGCCCGACGAAGCGAGCAGAACCCACAGTACGGAGAAGGAGGCCGGTATGAGCCCCGGTGACAGAATCGAGTCAGACGTTCGGGCCATCGCCCTGCCCCGCGGGCGCAGGGTGGGTCAGCCGGGGCACGACGTCGCGCGGGAGTACCTGCGAGGCCGCCTCGAGGAGATCGGACTGGAACCGTTCCGGGGCGACAGCTTCGAGCTCCCGTTCGAGGCGCGCGAGGCGGGCACCGGCGAGCAGATCACGTTCACGAACCTCGTGGGCGTCGTGCCCGGCGCCGAACGGGGCCTGCCCCCGGTGCTGGTGGGCGCTCACTACGACAGCGTGCTCGACGCCCCGTGCGCGGACGACAACGCGACCTCCGTCGCCGTGGCCCTGGCCGCGGCCGAGACGTTCGCGGCGCACCCGCTGCAGCGGGACGTGGTGATCGCATTGTTCGACTCGGAGGAGCCGCCGTACTACCTGACCGAATCGATGGGCTCGAAGAGGTTCTATGAAGACCACTGCGCCGACACCCGCTTCGCCTGCGCGCTGATCATGGACCTGATCAGCCACGACGTCGAACTCGGCTTCGTGCCGGCCGGTTCCCTGCCCCGGGAGGCAGAGGACAGGATCCGGCAGCTGCTGTTCGTCACGGGCGCGGAAAGCGGCGGGCACCTGCCCGGCGCGGTGGAGGCGGCCGCCGCATTGGTGGACGGATTGAACGTGGTGCCGACGCTGAATGCCTACGTGGGCGACATGTCCGACCACCACGCGTTCCGGCTGGCCCGCGAGCCGTATCTGTTCCTGAGCTGCGGGCGGGGACGCTACTACCACCACCCGTTGGACAGCCTCGACACGCCCGAATGGATCAACTTCGAGAAGACTCGTCGGGTGCACGAGCTGGTGGTGGAGCTGCTGCGCAAAGTGGACGGCGGACTCGATTCCGAAGGGGACGAATCCGACGCCGACGGGAAGCCGGCCCCGAAGTCGGAGGGATCTTCAGACACGACCGCGTTCGAAATCCGACACATGAAGGCGGCGTTCGGGCCGCTGCTGCCTGCGCTTCTCGGCAAGGTCGGGCTTACGGAGCTGAGAACCCGCGAGGACATCGATCGGATCGCGGCAGCGTTGCGAGGGACGCTGTTGAGGTAGGATTCACGGAGCCGCGGTCGGC
>JARRPS010000362.1:0-2474 GCA_037382625.1 Gemmatimonadota bacterium
GGCGCACCGGCGCCGATCCGGAGACGTACACGTAGACGTTCTCCTTGTCGTCGGGATCGACGAGGACCGAGTGCGTATGCGAGCCGCGGCAGGTCTGCACGTTGGCGATATAGACGGGATTCCGGATGTCGGTGATGTCGAAGATCCGGATTCCCCGGAGTCGGTCCGCGCTGACCGCCTCACGCACCCCCTCGGTGCCGCAGTCCAGCCGTCCTCCCAGTCCCTCGCCGGAGACGAAGAGGAGGTTCTCATACACCGATACGTCGCTCTGCGACGCCGGGCAGAGATACTCCTTCACCAGCACAGGAGCGGACGGGTTCGAGATGTCCCAGACGATGAACCCGTTGTAGTTCCCCTGGATGGCGTAGTCGTCCTTGAACGCCAGATCGGAGTTCGTCACGCCTACGAAATCCGGCGGCGGCGGCGTGGCCGATAGCAGCTCGAGGTTCCAGAGCGCCTCTCCCGCATCCAGGAGGCCCGGCTCGAGGCCGACGCGCGGGTCCGGATCGGGCGCCATGGTCGGCTGCCCCGGCTGCCACGCGAGAGCCGGATCCGCGTCCACGCCGTACATCTCCGCCATGGTCTCCGGCGCCGGCGGCGCGGAACGGGGCGGTGCGTTGGACGAAGAGGAGGCGCAGGCGGTGGTCAAAGCCAGCGCGGCCAGCCCTGCCATCGAGGCCAGCGACCGGAACGAAGAAGCGGATTCGGAACTCATCGGCAATTCCTCTGAAATGGGATCGTGCTGCATTCTTCAGTCTTCAAGGGCCTCGAGCATCAGCTTCATCCGCTCGATCTCCGTGATCTGATCCACCTGGACATCCGAGGCGAGCTTGAAGACCGCCTCGTCCTGCCCGGCTCCATCGGCGGCGAACAACTCGTGGACCATCGTCACCGCACCGCCGTGGTGGTGGATCATCCCGGTGAGAAAGAGGTGGTCGAATTCGGGCCCGAATGCTGCGTCCAGCTCTTCGAGCTGGGCCTGCGTCAGCATTCCGGGCATCATCGAGTGGTCGGCGTGTCCGGCGTGGTCCATCGCCATGTCGTGTCCGGCTTCCATGTCGTGTCCGCCTTCCATGTCGTGATCGGCACGAGGGCGTGGGTCAGGCCTCACAGGCCCGGTCATCTCGATCTTCAGGTCCAGGCCGTCGATCCTTACCTCGGGAACCGGCTGACCGCGGTCGCGCAACCATCGCTGCATGAGCGCGATCTCGTCCTTCTGGGCATTGATGATCCGTGCGGCAAGTGTCTGGACCTGGGGGCTGGCCCCGTGAGTCGGGGCCATTCGGGACATGATGAGGGCCTGCGCATGATGACCGATCATCCCGGTCACGAAATCCACGTCGGCCTGGTTGAAGCGCATTCGTGCGCTGTCTGTCCGAGCGTGGTACAGCGCTTCGATCTCGGCTTCCGTCATCCGGGGCGATCCGGTGCCCTCGGTCTGGGCCATGGCGGGCGGGGATTCGAAAATCGCGGAGGTCGCGAGAATGATGAGTGCCGCTGAAACACGGCCGCAGGATCGTGCCATCATGGCTTTCGGTCGCCTCTTTGCTGCGAGTTGTCGGGGTCTACCGGTTGCCTCGGACCCGATCGAATACAGAAACCAGCGGTCAAATGTTTCACCCGCCCCGATCGACCCCTAAATTGAACGGGTTGGACCCGCAATCGAACTCGCCGCGGCTCCGGCGCGCAATTTCACAGCAAGGAATGAATTCCATGCGAGAGAAGAGCATCGAACTGTTGAACGGCGTGGTCGCCGACGAGCTGGCTGCCATCCATCAGTACCTCTACTTCCATTTCCACTGCGAAGACCAGGGTTACGACCTGCTCGCCGGTCTGTTCATGAAGACCTCGCTGGACGAGATGCACCATGTCGAGGTCGCGGCCGAGCGGATTCTCTTCCTCGGCGGCGATGTCGAGATGCGGCCCGCATTCCCCGTCGAGAAGATCACTGACGTGCGCGAGATGCTGGTCAAGGCGCGGAAGATGGAGGAGGAGAGCGTCGCCGAGTACAACGAGTGGGCGAACATCGCTACTTCTGAGAAGGACGCGGCGACCCGGAAGATCTTCGAAGATCTCGTGGCCGACGAGGAACGCCACTACGACCAGTACGACCAGGAGATCGACAATCTCGATCGCTTCGGCGAGAAGTACCTGGCCCTCCAGTCGATCGAGCGCAGCAAGGCGACGTCGGGCGGCGCCTGAACCCGGCGTTTCAGATGATCCGTGAATTCGAGGACGCCGGGCCCTGACAGAACGCCCGGCGTCCTTGCCGTACGCCACCCCCCGGGCCGATCTTCGGGCCATGCCCGAAACCCCGACACACGTACCAGGCTACCAGAGATTTTTCGCCGAACTGAAACGGCGACGCGTATTCCGCGTCATGGCGGTCTATGGGGCGACCGGCTTCGTGGTCCTCCAGGTCGCTGATCTGTTGGCCGAAGGCATGGGCCTGCCGGACGTCGTGCTTCGCACGG
>JARRPS010000363.1:0-2456 GCA_037382625.1 Gemmatimonadota bacterium
CCTCGCTACAGGCTCGCGCACTGCAGGTCCTGATCATCCTCAACCTCGTCGGTTGTGACGGCGGTGTCATGACCGAGGTCGAGTCCCACACCCCGGCGAGCCTCGATCAGGCGGCGGCGGATCCGCCGGGCTTCACGGCCGGCAACGTCGTCCAGTTCTGGGGGGAGGCTTGCCTCCAGTCCATTCGCGAGACCAAGCACGCCCCCCCGATGACCGCCCGCACGCTCGCCGTGGTCCACACGGCGATGTACGACGCATGGACCGCATACGACGCAGTCGCCGTGGGGACACGGCTGGGTGGGGCACTGCGACGCCCCGCCAACGAGCACACCGTCGCCAACAAGGAGGCCGCCATCAGCTACGCGGCGTTCCGCACGCTGGTCGACCTCTTCCCCGCCAGAGTTGGAGTCTTCGAGTCGCTCATGCGGAGCCGGGGCTACGATCCGGGCGATGAGACGACCGACCCTGCCAGCCCGGTCGGTGTCGGCAATCTGGCCGCCGCGGCGCTCCTCGAGTTCCGCCACGAGGACGGCTCGAACCAGCTGAACGGGTACGCGGACTACACCGACTATTCCCCGGTGAACGAGCCCTTCGACCCTACCCTGCCCGGAGTCCCCGGGCTCGTCGATCCCTCCCGATGGCAGCCGCTGATCCACAATGGTGGCGTCCAGCGGTGGATCATCCCCCACTGGGAGAACGTCACCCCCTTCGCCCTCACCTCGGCCGATCAGTTCATGCCGCCGCCTCCGGCGGCCGTGAAGTCGGGAGAGTTCCGGCGTCAGGTTCAGGAGATCATCGGAATGCAGGCCGACCTCACGGACCGTCAGAAGGTCATCGCAGAGTTCTGGGCCGACGGCCCGTCGTCCGAGTTTCCCCCCGGCCACTGGTGCACGATCGCGCAATACGTGTCCCGGCGTCGCGGTCTCACGCTCGACGAGGACGTGAAGCTGTTCTTCCTCGTGGCCAATGCCGTCTTCGACGCGAGCATAGGAGCCTGGGCCGCGAAGATAGAGTATGACTACGTGCGACCGGTGTCCGCCGTCCGGTATCTGAAGGAAGGAAAGAAGATTCGCGCCTGGGCCGGGCCCGGACTCGGAAGCGGCGTGATCGACGGGGAGGCGTGGGTTCCCTACCAGGTGGCGAGCTTCCGGACGCCCCCCTTTGCCGAGTACGTGTCGGGCCACAGCACCTTCAGCGCGGCCGCCGCGACGGTCCTTAGACGGCACTTCGGGTCCGATGCCTTTGGCGCGTGTGCGACGTTCGCTCCGGGGTGGTCCAGGGTGGAGCCGGGCGTGGTCCCGGCTGAAGCGGTCGAGCTCTGCTGGGACACGTTCTCGAGCGCAGCGGAAGAGGCGGGTGTCTCGCGGCTGTACGGCGGTATCCACTTCAGGCAGGGCAACGAGGCAGGGCTCGCCATGGGCCGGAGCATCGGCGAGCAGGTCTGGAACAAGGCACAGCGCTACTTCGACGGAACGGAATCCACCCGCCAGGGACTGGATCATGTCCGCAGTGAGCCGATAAGGGTGCGCTACCGAATGAGCGCCGGTCGGTACAAAAGCGCCGCCGCAGAAGACGCCGAGCCCGACCGATGATCGCTCCCGTGATCGAGCGTTCTCCGACGAGACCAACTGAAGGAGAGGCCAAATCATGACGACCCGAATCCCTCGAATCTTCCGTATGCGGAGTATCCCGGTACTGGCTCTCGTGCTCGTAACATCCGTCGCTTGTGACGACATTCTCGAGCCAGAGGCGGTGACCCCGCCCCCCCTTATGGACGGGACCCTTTTCGTCAGCGGCCCGAGCACTGCGACACCTCACTCGCGGGTTACCGTGGTGGCGAACATGGCCGGCGCATGGGGCCGTGTCTCGTACCGCTGGCAAATCGACGGCGCTCCAGCGTGTATGTCTGTTATTCAAAACAACGAGTGCTCCGCAGTGATGGGCGAGCCAGGCGTTTCGACCCATTTCTGGGTGGAAGCCATTTTTGAGGACGGCAATAGAGCTACCGCCAACTATGTCGTGATGTCTCAGTGAGCCGGCCCGGCCGCCCTGACGGCGTGTCGAGGGCAGCGAGGAATTGTGTGCGGGGCACCGTCCAACGGTGCCCCGCGCGCATACCAACCCCAGAACGAGGGGCGCGGCGGCGGAAGACCTCGCTGTGAGTCCTGCGCAGCCAGCGGCGTGGCGCCGTGCGACGGTCGAGGCCGTTTCGACGAGGCTCCGAAGAGCGGGGCACCAGCAGGTGGACGACCCGGGACTCGTACCCGACCTGCGCAACTCTCGTGTGCTGCGGGCCGACTGACCGGTTCGGCCATTCCGTCGAGGTCGCGTCGAACCAGCACGTATCCGTCGTCGCGATCCACCATTCGGGTGTAGACGAGGCTGCCTCCATCCGGGCTCCATGCGGGGTGACCGATAAAGAATCCCTCGTCCACCACCTCCCGCGTTCCGGTTCG
>JARRPS010000364.1:0-4499 GCA_037382625.1 Gemmatimonadota bacterium
GAAACTGATCACGACGACAGAGAGTAGAGCGATGGCTTGGAGCCTGATCATGTGGGCTCCCCTTCCAGAGAGGAAACGTGCGACTTCCTCATCGTAGCATCAAAGCGCGGTCACGTCCCAGGTAACTAACGACTTCGGGGTTTGGCTTGAGGGAGCAGCATGCACCCCGGCGGTCGTGAGGTGCAAGCCGAACAACCGCCTGGCCCTTCCGCCTGCTCCATCAGGTTCAAACCCTTGGTAGAAAGCCGCCCGGTGCGATGGCATCGATCTCACTCGAGGTCGTACTCTGCCTGAAACGCGGCAACGAACCGGGGATCAAATCGGTTACGGATGCCGTGCCAGAACGAGGCGAACTGCGGGGTCATGAAGTTCTGGTTGTCGTGGAAGCCGTACAATTGCAAGGAGGATTCCGGAAGGACGCCTTCGTCGACCTGCAGGTACGCGTTTTCGACCATGCGTAGCATGCCCCACATCGCCCAACGTGCCTGGGCGGAGTCAGCCATCGACAGGGCCCGGGCGGCGAGCGTGTCGCGTTGCCACATCAAGGTCCAGGCGCGGGCCAACTCAGGCTCCTCGGCTACTGCGTAGAGGGTTTGAGCGGCTCGGTCGGCAAGGCCCTGCCGTGTCTGCAGGCGCAGAGCCTCCGTGTTCTGTCGGACCTGCAGCCCGACGAACACGAGCGACGCGATCACGGCCAGCGAAGACAAGAGCCGCCCCGCGCGAGACGGCGTCGAGGATGGATCGTTCACTACACATAACCTCCAGTGGCTTCGGTCTGAGTGTAGATGAGCCCGCAAGGTCCTGGGCTTCCTGACGACTTTGGAATTCTGCCGCTGCCGCCTCGAGTTCGCCTCCTAACGCAGCGAGCTCCCTTCACAGGCTATGCGGACAGCAGCCATTCCCTGTCAGGTAGACGCGGCGGTCGGGTCGAGCGTCTCCGAGTAGTGCTCCACCAGGCTCTTTCCATCGCCCTCCGGCGGCCCTCCCACCAACGCCCAGACGTAAGCCAAGAAGCCTTCCGTGTACCATCGGCCCCTGTCGAGGAGGTAGGTCTGAACGCCCGGCAATGCAGCGAAGTCGTGCGTTAGTCTCTCGACGGCGAGCCACGACTCATCGTCCAGGGCTCCCTCCTGTCGGAGCAGGAACTGCTGCTCGAGGCCGCGAAACAGCGAGTTCATCAGTCCGCGAAAACGAGCCTGGTCTCCCCTGCTGAGCTGCGCAGGGTCCGCGCCCCCCTGGACGAGGAGGTCACCGAGTTCAGGATTCGTCGCAACCGCGAGCGAAACGTCTGAGATACGCGCGGCGAGATCACGGGTCGCATCGCGACGGGCCTGTCTCGTGCTCTCCCGCACTTGAGTGGCCACGTAGAGCAGCGACACAACCACTGCAGCCGCACCGAGAAGCTCTGCAATCGCTCCTAATGCCTCCCAATTCAAGCAGTCCTCCCACCATGTGGTGTTCCGCGGACACCTGACCGGTCAGCGCCTGAGCTGCGCGCTGCTTCAGTTCGATTGCCCATCACGCTTCCGTGTCGGCTCCAGGCGCGTGTCAGATGTCCAGGTTCTGGCCGACGGTGCACGACTCCTGGCACATCCCGAATCATGGACAGGACTGCTGAACCTGCGCAGACCGGACATCATGCGCACCACGCAGGGCACCCCGGTATTGAGACGCCACACGCGCAGAGTCCATCCGACGGCCAGCTCCAGACGCACGTCAGGATGCCGGCGCGACCCAGGCCTGCCCCCGTTCCAGGTCGAGCGCGACGATGATCTGCCGCAGGAACGCTTCCGATAATGCCCCATCGTAGATGATGTCCGCGGTGCGAGCCGGAGCTGAAACTGCGAGGCTCCCGGAGAACACGATGGTCACGTCCGAGTTGGCCTCGTCGCTTCGGACATGAGCGGCCAGCAGCGTTTCCGCCAGATTGCCGCTGTCGAGAAGAAGCCAGGCACTCTGGCCGGTGTCGGCCAGTCGTCCCTCCAGAAAGACTGTCAGCTGACTGCCATCGTTGCCCGTCGCGATGCGCATCGGTACCGGGATCATGGAGCGCACGCGCTCGCGAAAGGTGCCTTCGGGGTGCAGCTCGAGCCTCGACTCCGCGAGATGCAGGATCAGCAGACGATCCCTGAAGGTCTCCAGGGAGACGATCCCGTCCAGCCTGGGTAGACCTTCCGGCAATATGGCCATCACATCCCAGATGCCTGCCGTGGAGTCGACCACGGTCAGACCGGCCAGATCCAGAGAGACATCGTGACACAAAGGCCACTCCACGCGTTCGCCGGACATGCGGAATCCCACGCTTCGACCTGCGGGTACGCAGGGGATGACATCGGCGACCCGTGGTGAGAGCAGTGTCTCGCCTCCGCCGCTGTCGAACAGAAGCCGCAGGGAGTCTCCGTTCAACCTGCCCGTAACGGTTACAAGGCGTCCCACATAGGGTGTATTCGTCGGCGCATAGAGGTACCCAGCCTCCTGACGGATCGGCGTTTCTGCTGGCGCACCCGGAACCACATAGTGCTCAGCGGTCCCCCTGATGCTGACGGCGCAACATCCAATGCCGGTCAGGGAACGTGGGGCCGCTCAGCTCTCACCCCATCGCCCGTGCCAGAGGGGAGCGTAGCATTCCTGTACCCGCGGGTCCGACTCGTCGAAGAATTTCCCGATGCGCATCCACATCGGCATCGGCTGACGTTCCTCGATCGCCACCGATAGCTCCTCGAGCGCCAGGTCGTCGGCTGACGTTCCTCGATCGCCACCGATAGCTCCTCGAGCGCCAGGTCGTCCTCGCCGGCCGCCAGCGCGGCCAGTGCCCGGACGTTCGAGAGCGTGGAGAGGTCGGCTTCGCGCACTTCCGCGACGATCTCCAGTGCTTCGTCGATTCGTCCAGCTTTGCGAAGGCCCAGCGCCTGGCGGGCCCGGTAGACCGGGTGCATCCCGGTCAGCCTGGCGCCGCGGTGATTCGCCTCGGCGAACTCCTCCCAGCGCCCGTCCCGGGAGAGGCCGAGGGCCCGGAGTCCATGGGCGTCTGCGAAGTTCGGGAATTCGGTGAGCACCCGGCCGAAGATCTTCTCGCCCGCGACGGCGTCGCCGCCGCACCAGAGTGCAACCGCACGGTGCGAGGCCACGAGCGGATCGAGCGGGTCGAGCTCGGCGGCTCGCTGATAGAAGACCGCGGCTTCGGCGTAGCAGCCTTTCGTGAGAAGGTTCACCCCTCGGAAGAAGTGCGCGTCGCGATCGTTCGGACCGAACTCGGTCGCCTTCTTCATCGACTCTGCAGAGCCTTCCCAGTCGAAGTCCTGATGCCCCTGGGCAGCACCGAGCGCTCCCCACGCTGTAGGATTTCTCGGGTCCAGTTCGAGGGCCTGTCCTGCCGCCTCGAAGGCCCTCGCCCACGCCTTTCGGGGCTCAGCTCCCGCCCAGTACGCCGAGATCAGATACCCGAAGGCGAGCGTGGCGCGCGCTCCGGCGAGCTTGGGATCCCGCTCGGTCGCCGCTTCGAGCAGCGACACGCCGCGACTGATCTCCTGGGGCTGAATCGTCCAGATCGCCTGCCGCCCCTTCACATAGAGCTCGTAGGTCTCCATGTCCGGCGCAGGCACGTCGCGGAGGCCGGACAGTTCCTGGGGAGAGAGCCGGGCCTGAAGCGCGTTCGCGATCTCCTCCGCGACATCGCTCTGAACCGCGAAGATGTCGTCCAGGGCGCGGTCATACTGCTCGGCCCAGATGTGGCGATCCGTCGCCGCATCGATCAGCTGGGCCGTGACTCGAACCCGGTCATCGGCCCGTCGGACCGAGCCCTCCAGCACCGTCGCGACACCCAGCTCGGCCGCAATCTCGCGGAGGGTCGCCGACGAACCCTTGAACGCCATCGCGGAAGTCCTCGAGATGACGTGCAGATCCTGAATCCGGGCGAGGTACGTGAGGATGTCCTCCGTCACGCCGTCGCTGAAGTACTCGTTCCCCGGGTCAGCGCTCAGGTTCGTGAAGGGGAGAACGACGATCGACTTGAGCGAAGGCGGAGTGTCCGGCGCTCCGGCGCCAGCCGTGCTCGGTCCCGAGGTGAGGGTCGGAGCCGCGGCGGGACCGGTTGCAGCAGGACCGGCTGAAGCGGCAACCACGGACGGCCCGTGGTCCGGAGTGACGTCGAAGGCCCACGACATCACGGCCGCGACCGGAAGGCCGAGGACGATCATGGCGAGCACCGTGGACAGGGCCCACTCCGGTGCACCGAGGTTGGGGAGAAAGGCCTCGGCGGCTCCGCCGACCCCGACGCCCACGACGGCGTATGCGACCACGACGCGGATTACGCCTCTGCGTTTCAGCTCGGACCAGAATCGTCGCACGGTACCTCGTAACGGATGAGAGGTCGAGGCGAAACCAAACCTCGACCGGGAAGTTGAAGGGACGGGATCAAGCCGCGCAAGAAAGGTCGCGGCCTCGAGTATCGGTATCGGGCAGGTAAGCCGGCGTGGCGCCTGTTCGTCTGCTCTCGCCTT
>JARRPS010000365.1:0-2433 GCA_037382625.1 Gemmatimonadota bacterium
CGAGAGGCGATCGCGTCGTCCTCCTCTGGCTGACTCGGGGAGAGGCGACTGATGCGTACGGGCGCATCGAAGCCGACGAAGTCGCGGCCCGCCGCGATTCGATGGCGAATCGAGTGGCCAAGTTGCTCGGCGTGGAAACGCGGTTCCTGGACTTCACCGATACCGGCGTCACCGCCACCCGGGAAGCCGCTCTGTCGGTCGCTCGTCTGATCGCGGATCTCCGGCCCGATGGGGTTCTGACTTGGGGCGATGCATGGGTGCGCGGCATGCGGCATCCCGATCATCAGGCGACCGGGCGAATCGTCCGGGACGCGATCACGCTTGCGCGGATCCGAAGCTGTGTGGAGCCGATCGCACCTCACCGGGCACCCGCTCCGGTCTGGACCTACCGGGGTCTTCACTCTCCACTACCTGCGGTGGCGATCGATGCCGAGCCCTATCTGGATCTGATCTTCGGCGTGGCCGACATCTACTACGAGGAGCTTCAATTTCCCGATCGGGACTGGCTCGAGAAACGACTGCGACGGATCGGCGAGCGGTGGGACCTCCGCTGGGCCGAGGAATTCGACGCGTGGGAAACCGGGACCGGACTCGTGACGTCGCTTCTGCCCGCCGACCCGGTCGGTCTCGGTCCGCATCCCGAACGCTCCGAGCAGCGATCGGCGGGTTCGGACTGACGGCCGACTCTGTCCGGTTCTGGTGCGCCGACGCCGTTCGACCTAGAATTCCGATCCCTGCACGTGCGCCCGGCGAGGCCGGGATTCCGGCATTTCGAGGAGTCATGAGGATGATCTTTACGCGTAACGGCCTTCTGGCCTGTGGAGCCGTCGTGATGTTCGCCGCAGCCCCGGCGATTGCCCAGGAGTCGAGCGATGCGAATCGCGGCATGGGAGGTATGCACCAGCACCGTGGGCAGGCGGACGGAGAGATGCAGGCCGGCGGCAGGGGCGGCGGTCCCATGCTGAGTGGCATCTCGGAGAGTGAGAAGAAAGCGCTGCTCGCGGGCAGTGGGCTGGGGGCCGGAATGATCGCGATGATGAACGGCTATCCGGGTCCGAAGCACGTACTCGAGATGGGTGACGAACTCGGTCTCACGGCCGAGCAGAAGGAAGAGATCGGAACGCTGTTCGCGGAGCGGAAGGCGAGTTTCGTCGACATGGGCAGCGAACTCGTCAAGAAGGACGAGGAGCTGACGGCGATGTTCGCGTCCGGATCCGTCAATACGAAGGACGTCGAGAAGCTGGCCCGGGAGATCGGTCAGCTGCAGGGCGAGTTGCGCGCGGGCCACCTGAATGCCCACGTGCTCACCTGGGAGGCGCTCACCGAGGCCCAGCGGGAAAAACTCGCTTCCATGCCCGGTATGCATCAGGGTAGCGGTGAAGGAATGCAGAAGCGTCAGCGCCAGGGTGAAAGAGCCGGAACGGCCTCCGGAACCTGAACCCTCGCGATCGCCGGGGCCCGTAGCGGGCGCCGGCGATCGACGGATTGTCAGGCGGCCGCGGAGCCGCCTGTGGATGCGGCCAGGGCATCGGTCACGCAGGCCGCATCCGTGCGGTCGAGGTCGAACACGTGACCCTCGTCCGCCGTCCTGCGATCCAGCCACGAGGTCACGATCAGGCTGGGTGTGAGGTCAGCGGGGGCGAAGACACTCTCGGCGCGGAGCTCTTCGAGACGGACCTCGTAGCACACGCGGCGCACCTCCTCCTTCCAGCTCGCGTCGATCCACCGGACCTGAGTGCGCGCCAGGACGCGGCCGCGGGCCACGGGGAGAAGAAGCCCCTCGCCGGGCTCGGACCCCGGCAGCACGATCAGCACCGACTTCTCGACATGCGGTCTCTCGAGCATCGCCCGGTAGCTCTCGAGTTCGCAGAGCCATTCGATCCGACGTTCCCAGGATGTGGCCAGGTCGATCGCGCCTGCTTTCAGCGCCTCGTCTCGTCGCATTGAGCATCTGATCATCGCGGCGTCAGAGGCCCCGGCCTCGGTGAGGCAGCGTACCGCGGCCCGGACCTGACGGCGGTACGCGTCCACGCCTGCCAGTCCGATGCAGGGGGCGCTGCAGAGGTCGATCCCGTGCTGAAGACAGGGAGACGCGTCATCGTCGGGCCGGATCGCTCCCGCGCAGCTTCGAAGCCTGAACACCTTCTCTACGAGCCGGGCGGCCTCCGTCGGGCCGCGACGACCGCGAAATGGCCCCAGATACTGGGCGCGGGAGCGGCGACGGGCACCGGTGACGCGAAGTCGCGGGAAGGGCTGGCCCCAGTCCACCTCGATGTACCATCCTCGCGAGCGGTTCTTCAGCGCGCGATTGAAGGCAGGCCGGTGTCGTTCGATTCTCTCTGCTTCCTCCAGCAGGGCTTCGAGATCGGTTCCCGTTCTATGGATTCTGACCCCTCGTGCCAGGCGGACCATCATCGCCATCCGTTCGTCGGA
>JARRPS010000366.1:0-2425 GCA_037382625.1 Gemmatimonadota bacterium
GGAGATCGGCCGGGGCGGCATGGCGACCGTCTATCTCGCTCGAGATCTGAAGCACGACCGGAAGGTTGCGATCAAGGTCTTGCGCCCGGAGCTGGCCGCCGCTGTTGGTCCCGACCGCTTCCTGCTTGAGATCGCGATCGCCGCCAGGCTCAATCACCTCCACATCCTGGGACTCCACGAATCCGGCGAGGCTGACGGCTTCCTGTACTACGTGATGCCCAACGTGGAGGGGGAGTCGCTCCGGGCGAGGCTCACGCGGGAGAAGCAGCTGGCGATCGACGAGGCTGTGGCGTTGACCGGCCAGGTGGCCTCGGCGCTGGACTATGCCCACGGGCAGGGCGTGATCCACCGGGACATCAAGCCCGAGAACATCCTGCTGCACCGCGGCGAAGCGGTGGTGGCGGACTTCGGCATTGCGCTGGCATTGACGGCTGCGGGAGCGGACCGGCTTACCGGGACGGGATTGTCGTTAGGCACACCTGAGTACATGAGCCCGGAGCAGGCGACGGGCGACCCGCTCGATGCGAGGACGGATCAATACTCGCTCGCGTGCGTGCTGTACGAAATGCTGGCAGGCGAGCCCCCGTTCACGGGCCGCACGAGTCAAGCGGTCATGGCCAAGCGGTTTGCGGATCCTGCGCCCTCGGTGAAGCGGCTGCGGGAACACGTGCCTGCTGCGGTAGATGGCGCGCTCCAGAGGGCGCTGTCGAGAACGCCGGCGGACCGGTTCGTGTCGACCAGGGCGTTTTCCGATGCGCTGTCCGCGGAGAAAGCGCGCACCGGATCGGCGATCAAGTCGATCGTGGTGCTGCCGTTCGAGAGTCTGAGTCCCGATCCCGAGAACGAGTTCTTCACCGACGGACTGACGGACGAGTTGATTGCCGACCTGTCGCTCGTGAAGTCGCTCCGGGTGATCTCCCGTACCTCGGCGATGCAGCTCAAGGGCACGCAGAAGGCGTTGCGAACGATCTGTAGCGAGCTCGACGTCCAGTACGTGCTCGAAGGGAGCGTGCGACGTGCGGGGGACGATCTCAGGATTACGGCACAGCTCATCGAGGCGGAGCGGGACGCACATCTGTGGACCAAAAAATACACGGGGTCCGTCGAAGATGTATTCGATATCCAGGAGAAAGTGTCGCGTGCCATCGTCGATGCGCTGAAGGTAGCCCTGAGACCTGAGGAAGACCGCCGTCTCGCAAGCCGGCCCGTGGACGACCTCGCGGCCTACGAGTGCCTCTTGAGAGCGCGCCACCAGATCTTCCTCGGGACGGAGGAGTCGTTGGACGAGGCCCTGGAGCTGTTGGAACGGGGCCTCGCTCGGGTGCCCGACAGCGCGGCCCTGCATGCCTGGAGAGCCTTTGCACTCGTCTGGCATATCAACTCCATGAACAAGGAGCCCGCCGACTACCCCGCGTTTCTGAAGTCGGCTCAACATCTGGCCTCCCGAGCGCTGGCTTTGGATCCGGATGATTCGACGGCCCGCTTTGCCCAGGGAGCCGTGTACTGGTTCGGCGGGAATCCATGCGAGGCGGTGGAATGGTGGTGCCGAGCCATCGAAACCAATCCGAATGATGTGGATGCGCTTCACCTCCTGGGATTCGCGCTGATTGCCGGTGGCTGCGAGCTCGATCGAGCCCGATCGCTCCTGGTCAGATGCCGTCAACTGGATCCACTGAACCTCATCTATGCATCCGTCGATTCCGTTTATCCTCCATGGTATCGGGGTCAGTTCAGACAAGTCCTCGACGAGACGGAAGTCGCGTGGTGGAATTTGCCGTCCCCACTCAATCGGCTCTTCCGAGGCCACTTCCATACGGTGGTCGGGGAGCTGGATCAGGCATTTGCATCGTTCGACGAGATCGTCCGCGATACACCGGAAAACCCGCATGCCGCCCTGGGAGCGTTTCTACAACACGCCCTGCGGGGCGAACGGGAACAGGCGTTGGAGGCGGTGACGGAGAAGCTGGAACAGGCGGCATGGTGGGACGACTACTTCCCGGTCCTCATGGCGGACGGGTACGTGATGATCGGAAATGTCCACCGGGCGCTTCACTGGGTAGATCGTGCCATCGACATGGGTACGACTAATGTCGCGTTCCTCGGGGAGCACGAGCCGTTCCTGCGGCGCATGCGCGGGGACCCCCGATTCGAAGCGCTCCTCGACAAGGCACAAAGACGCTCCGAGGCTTTGAAGCGCCACGTCGAATTGCCGGATTGGGTATGATCGATGCGCGGGTGGTGCCAGGTGTTTGGCGACAGAGGTAGATGGATCCCGACACCCGGACTTAGCGAAGAAGCCGCCCTCTAAGAATCTACGGCAGAGCCACTTGTTGCGGCTGTGCCAACCGTGTCAGAAGCAGGGACACGACGCTGAGGTTGGCTCTGCCCCGGGGATGCCCCGGCCAACGGACCTGTCCACCTGCCT
>JARRPS010000367.1:0-3985 GCA_037382625.1 Gemmatimonadota bacterium
AAGGCCGGGGCCCTGCGCGGGATGGCGGCGGCCGAAGACCTCGACCTCCGCGTTCTGGAGATGGACGTGACCGCGAACGCATCGGTCAACGCCGCCGCCCAGACCGTGCTCTCGGAGTCGGGCGCCCCCGATGTCGTGATCAACAACGCCGGGCAGATGTACGTCGGGATCGCCGAGGCCTATACCACAGAGGAAGTCGCGCGGCAGCTGGACGTCAACGTCCTCGGCATTCACCGCGTTTCCCGCGCCTTTCTGCCGGCAATGCGTGAGCGCGGGTCCGGGCTCTTCATCAACGTCAGCTCCGTGGCCGGCCGGTTCGGCTCTCCCTTTTTCGCCGTCTACAACGCCAGCAAGTGGGCCGTCGAGGGCTATTCCCTGGGCTGTCGAGGCGAGCTCGCCTCCTCCGGCGTCGACGTCGTCGTGGTCGAGCCGGGTCCGTTCTCCACCGAGCTCTTCCCGCAGGCACCTGCTCCCGCCGACGTGGACGGCATTGCCGCGGGTTACCCGGCCGGGCTGCACGAGGCGTTCGAGGGAATGGGCGCCGCCTTCGAGGAGATGTTCGCGGGCGACGAGGTGGACACCGATCCGGAAACGGTGGTCGACTCGTTCGAGGATCTCGCGGACATGAAGCCCGGCACCCGGCCTTTCCGGACCGTGGTCGGATTCGATTTCGGAGTCGTCCGGCCGATGAACGAGTTCGCCGCCGAAAAACAGGCGGAGTTGATGACGGCGATGGGGATGGCCGAGGTCACCGTGCTCCGCACCGGAGAGTGATGGCGTCCCGGCAGGCCGAATCCGAACGCTGCCCGGTCTGCCTGCGCACCGGCACCCTGCACGAGCGTCTGTGCAAGACGATCTGTTCGGCGTGCCGGTCGATCATCCGGACCTGCAGCGACCTGTAACTGCGGGAAGCCGCCGGGCGCTCTGCGGGTGCTACGCCGCGTCGCCCGTCTCCCGGTACACCCACGCCCCGACCACCGCGGCGGTGACCATCTCGGCCAGTCCGATGAATCCCCAGGTGAAGAGCATTGAGGGAGGGTAGAGCCCGATCATCGCATAGCCGGCCAGTGAGAAGAGGTAGGCTCCGACCCACATGACGACACCGGCGATCACCGCCGTCCGCGGTCCCCGTCCGAATCGGGGCCGCATGGCGGCGTAGAGGAAGACCAGCGTCATCCCGGAGAGCAGGCTGAGAGCGATGGTCAGGAAGATCTTCGTGGCGCTCATGCTGACGGCCAGGTCATGCGCCTCCAGCGCAGCGGTCATGCCGTCCAGGTAGAGAAGGCTGGCGGCCGCTTCCAGCGCCCAGATGAGGAGACCCGCCGCGCTGCCGCCGGCGACGAGGCGCCGTAGGTTGATTCCCGCCATCATGCGCCTCCGTGCATGGCAACGAAAAGAACCGGGCCCGAAGCCCGGTGGGGGGCGTCCCAATGTCGTAGAAAAGAAGCGAACTGTCGAGCGAAGAGGGGAACGCCGGAGGCTGGACGCCCCCTGAGACTTCGTTCACGACGGCGATTCACCGGGGCGAGTCGTCGGAAGGACCCGGAACTCCAGGTAGCTGGCATTTCCCGGGGCGTGGTACACGCGCTGCGTCGCCTTCACGAAGTCAGCCTCTCTCGCCTCGAAGATGTTCTCCACGAATCTCTGCGGATTCCGGTCGAACAGCGGGAACCAGGTGCTCTGAATCTGGACCATCAAACGGTGCCCGGCTTCAAAAGTATGAAACACGTCCTGCAGCGGGATCTCGACCTCCGTCACTTCAGTGTCATCCGGGTACACGTCGATCAACTTCACGGCCCAGTCGGAATCCGTGCCGGTCGTCGAGACCTCCAGGTGCGCCAGGATTCTCCCGGCCAGCGTCAGGTCCTCTTCGAGCACTTCGGTCTGGAATGAGATCACGTCGGGCCGCCGGTCCGCGAAGCGCTGGTCCTCGTTCATGTAGCGGCGCGGGGTGTACTGGAAGCGGATCCTGTCCGTATAGGGAACGGGCTCGTTCGGGTCACTGACGTACTCGGTGAAAGGTGCCTCGTCGATTGCCGGGGGATCGGCTGACATCTTCCCGTTGGCGCTGGGGTAGAGACGCGTGGTCTTCGCCTCGACAGGCGGCCAGGCATCGAACGTCCTCCATTCCTTGCGGCCGGTGTCGAACATCAGCGCCTCGAATCCCGCCGAGGGCCCCTCTCCCTTTAGAAAGTGGCGGAAGAAGGCGGCCTCCACCTCACGCTGGTGACGCCCGGAAATGTCGTCGCCGTAGTAGATGTCCCCCACCATGTGGGGGGACCGGCTCCAGTTCCAGCCGCCATGCTGCCATGGACCCATCACCAGCACGTTGTAGATGCCCGGGTTGTTCCGCTCCAGCGCCCTGTAGATGTTCAGCGGTCCGTACAGGTCCTCTGCATCGAACCATCCGCCCACCGTCATCACGGCGTGATTCACATCATCCAGGTGGGGCAGGATGTTCCGGGCCTGCCAGAACTCGTCGTAGTCGGGGTGCTCCCTGAGCTGCTTCCAGAAGAAATTCTCCTCCCCGAACCAGCGATCGGAGTTCTTCAGCGGTCCGAGCTCCAGGTAGAACTGGTACGCGTCGCGCGTGTCCGGCTGAGGCAGTTGCCACCAGTCTTCCGTTTCCGGCCCGTCCTTCTGCACGCCCGTGAGCGGCGTCAGAATCCAGTACGGGAGCGTGAACGCGCCGTGGTGGTGGAGGTCGTCAAAGTAGAAGTCGGCGATCGGAGCCTGAGGCATCGAGGCGACCAACGCGGGGTGTGCTTCGGGGATCGCGGCGGTCACGTAGAACCCCGGATAGGAGGTGCCCCACATGCCGACCTTCCCGTTGTGGTTCTCTACGTTGGCGAGCAGCCATTCGATCGTGTCCCAGGTGTCGGAGCTCTCGTCGATTGCCCCGTCCCCGGGCACGTGCGGACGCATGTTGTCGTAGAGCCCCTCGGACATGTAACGGCCGCGCACGTCCTGGTAGACGAAAATGTACCCGTCCCGATAGCACTCGAGATTCGGCCCGACGCCGGGGTAGTAGTTCGTCGGCCCATAGCGCCCGATCCCGTACGGCGTGCGCTTGAGTAGGATCGGCCAGGTCGTCCTTCGGTCTCTCGGGGCGTAGATCTGGGTGTACAACGTCACCCCGTCGCGCATCGGAATGCGGACCTCTCGCTTGTCGTAGTTCTTCAGGATGTGGAGATAGGCCTTCCCGTTGTCGTTCTCGGGGTTCAGCTCGACTGAGCGCTGGTAACTCGCGATCGCACCCTCGATGTCGCCGGAGATCATCAGGGCCTCGCCCAGGCTGTCGTGCTGGTTCCCGTTGTCGGGATACGCCTCGACGTTGAGAGCGAATATCGCGACGGCGGTCTCGGCGTCTCCCGCGCGCAGGTACTCGTAGCCCAGGCCGTTCAGGGTCGTCGCCTCGAAGATCTGGCTGTCGGGATGCACCTCGCGAAAGGTACGGAACCGCTCGGTGGCCGCCTCGATGCCATCGTTGCGAACCAGCTCGACGAAGTCTTCCTCGGTGGGCGCCACCTGCTGGGCGATACCGGCACAAGCCACGGCAAGGTTGATCACGGAGATCGACAGAAAGACGATCATGGGAGGATGGAGCGGGTGCGCGCGGGTGAAATGCATCTGACGGCTCCTGCCGCATGAATCAGGGTCGGAGCCTCTGATCGGATCTTCGTCGCGGGGGGATTCGACGCAGTCCGTCAGGGCCTGTATCTGTCAGACACCTTCGGAGGTCGGAGAGTTGGCGGCCTCAGGTCTACTGGCCCAATGCCGGAGATTGAACGCGATCTCGGCGGCTGTCTTCGGGGAGACAGGAATGTACAGCTCTCGCCTCGCCCGAGGAGTCGCCGATACGCTCGCTGATCAACTGAGAGAACCGACTCGCGCCCTTCGCGTTCAAGTGGCTCGCGTTGAGGAACTCATCATCCGCGGCACCCAGACAGGTGAAGTCCAACACCTGAACCCCCCTGGTCTCCAG
>JARRPS010000368.1:0-2401 GCA_037382625.1 Gemmatimonadota bacterium
CCCCGGCTTCGAACTGGATCTCGCCGGACCGGGCGGATGGCTGCTGCGCGAGGACTCCGGGCGCCATCGCCGCCGCCATCCAGACGGAGATCGCCCCCAGAAATGTGCCGCGTTGCCGGGTGGTCAGCAGTCCTGACATTCGAGATCAGAGACCAGCGGTCTCGAAGACGACGACCGCCGAGTAAGTATCGGGAACGTCCCGATTGAAGTCGAGTCGCACCCTCAGCTCCACGTCTACATCGTCGCCCTTGTAACCAGTCGAGATCAGCTGATTCGCGCCGTTCATCGCCTGCCACGCGGACTGGCCCGCAGCACGCCACTCCAGGTCGGAGATCGGCTTGCCGTAGCCACCCATGTCCGGATCGTCGGACCGTACGCACAGGGCCCAGCCGAAATTCGCCTTACCGCGAGGCCGGACGCGGATGGACACGGGAGCCGACGCGATCCATCCGGTCTCGAAATCCGCCAAAGTCGGAATCGGAAAGACCACGAGCTGAGGTTGTACCCGCAGCGTGTACCGGCCGGAGCCGGAGGCGCAGCCCTGGGCATCCAGGTCCGTGGCTCCGCTGAAGGTCAGAACGGTCGCCGCGAGAGCCGCGGTCCGCCACCGTCGCCCGAGTCGACGCCGAATGAGGAGCCCCACGGCATCATCCTCCCTCGACCCGAAAAGCTACCTGGGCGCCGATCAGTTCCTCTTCGCCGAGGTCGATCAGGGAAACAGCCACATATCGACCGGGTTCGAGCCGGACGCCGAGCGGGACTTCGATCATCCGGGTGCGATTCGGCAGGACGGTGGTTCGCTCGATCCGTGCCGTTGTCGCACTGACACCGTTTAGATCGACGATCTCGACGCTCCCCCGCGCCAGAAGAGGCCAGGATCCACGGTTCGCCAGCTTCAGACGAATTACCCGCTCGTCGCCGAGGTCTTCAACGTCCGCGTTTTCGATGACCGCCTCTCGCGTGCCGCCCTCTGCCAGGCCGAACAGCTTCACGCCGATCCTCGCGCCGACGCGGATACCCGACTGGTCCGCCGGGGGCGGCGACTCGATGAAGACGAGCGACCAGCAGGTCGCAGGCTGTCCCGAATCGGGCCGAAGGCGGATCGATACGAGCTGATCCTCACCGGCCGGGAGCTCGAAGGCGGCCGGGACGAGGCTGATCCGCTCCCCGCAGCCGTTCGCGCTGGTGCCTGGGGTCGTCAACGAGTGAGATCCCAGCGAGTCCTGGTCGAAGTCCCGCGTGTAGACCCGCAGGGACAGCGTTCTGCTGCCTTCGTTGCGGACCCGCACGAGGGAACTCACTTCCGATTCCGTGGGCTCCACCGAGAGGATCGTCGGCGTCACGGAGAATTGCGCGCTCGCTTCCGGGGAAGTGAATGCGAAGAGGCCCGACAGCGCCAGCAGCGCCATCGGGCTCTTCCGGAGCGGGAGTCGCTCCCTCGGCAGAGTGCTTCGTGGCATGAGTCTCTCGCCGCCGTCTCCGCTCAGTTCGGCACCACGGAGTAGGTGATGTCCAAAGTGTATTCGCCCTCGAGATCCTCGGCCCAGTCGAGGTCGATCTCGTAGTCCATGGGGGTCACGGCCTGTCCCGGCGTGAAGGCCTGCACAGGCTGGGCCGCCACGGTCAGCGGCGTGTACGCCGCACCCGCCGAGGTCTTCCAACTGAAGTCCGTGGACGGCTTCGCAGGAGGTGTCTCCAAGCCGTCGTAAGTGAAGTCGGCCGCGGCGGCCTGAATCTGCAGCAAGTAGTCGATGTTGCCCTTGGTGGTCACGTTGTTCGACACTCCACCCATGACTCCCAGGTCGAATTCCGTCTGACCCGGGTCGAAGTCGATCGCCGCGTTGTCGACGCTGACGAAAAGCAGATCTCCGACCGTCAGGGTGACCGTGGCGTCGGCCGTCGTCGGCGGCGGATCCTGGGCCCGAACCTCGGTGGCGAATCCGCCGAACAGTGCCATGGCGGCCGCGCAGAGAAGCAGTTTCCTCATTGCTGGGTTCCCCCGTCTGAAATGGTATTCCGTTGCCCGGAGGAACTCTCCGGTCGATGCTCCGCGTCGGCCGTCTTGGGGCCGTACTTGCCCGGGGTTGGGGGCAAGGCGCAGGCCGGAAGCCTTTGCACGGTGCGGTTCGGGAAAAGGACCCTTGGGAGTCGTCGCCCTAAATATTTGCTGGAAAATCACTTGACGCCCAGCGCGAATACGGTTGATTCTCTCCGATCACGGCTCGCGAGCCGCGAGATTGGTGCCCGACGAATCCTGTGGCGGACCTTCCGCTGTGGTGTCCTGCAAGAACTCGATTCAGATCTCCGCACGCGCCGACCGGTTGAGCACCGGTCCGGCGCCCGGTATCTTCCCGCCCCCTGGCGCTCCCGGCCCTGGAGCCCGTTCTCGATGCATGCAGAG
>JARRPS010000369.1:0-3904 GCA_037382625.1 Gemmatimonadota bacterium
GTTGGAGACGTTTCAGCTGAAACGTGGTTCGCAGGCTACCGTTGCTCGCCGGTTTGACGGGCGCCCCGAACCCGAACCCGAACCTCGCCTGGACGCGGCCGAGAAGTCGGGAGAAACCCGCTGAGGGCCACGCTTTGTGTTGCGGCCGACACCCGGGTCGGAGCTGCGGCCCCACAGGCTCCTCCCCGGGTGCGGTCGCGTTCAGACTCAGTCGCACCCGGAGGACGAGGTCGGTCGCCAGTCGATTCCCGCCGGATTGACGTCCGCGATCGCCTCGGCGACGGACGGATCATCGAGACTGCCGTCCCAGGGAGCGCCGGACGGAAGCGCACTCAGATTCAGGCGGATCAGCTTGTTCGACCAACGCCTGCCGAACTCGCCCCACACGACCATCAGAACGGCGTCGTCGCACGATGACCATACGCCATCCTGAACGTCGATGCTGGTGTCGGTCACCGGCTCCAGATCACCGGTGAGCATGTCGATGCGCCAGAGGTCGCCATAGCTGCTGCCAGCCGGAATGGCACGAACCAGGACCCAGTCGTGGAGGTGTGCCCAGTCCACGTGACCGAAACTGTCGCTCGAGCTGAGCGGTGAGAGATCCAGGTCCCCTGCCGTGGTCGCCGTGCAGCCGAGTGAGCAATCCACGTCGTACAGTCTCAGAAAGCTCAGTTGGGAGCTCTCGTACCACCCCTCAATGAGGATCTGATCACCACTCCGCGACCAGGTCATATTGCCGAAATGCTCGTCCGGGCCAGAGGTCAGGAGAGTCTCTACTTCCCACGTATCTACTCGGGCCACTACGACGGCTGCTTGTCCCGCGTACCACCGATTCTCGACCCAAGCGATCCGCTCAACACCGCCCACTGGAGCGGGCGACCAGCGGGGCCGGTAGAGCGGCTCTGCGCCCTCGGGTACTTCACGGACGACGGTCAGCTCGGTTCCGTCCACCCGACCCACGGCAACTTGGTTCGAGGCGGATACCACTTTTCGCTTTTCAAAGACGCGCACGTAGCGGGTAAATGTGAATCTCTCTCCGTCAGGAGCCCATGCCGGGGAGCGGCTGTCGTTTCCAGACTCCTCTGCGTCACCGAACACGGGATCTACGTTGCTGCCGTCCGCGTTCATCCTGAAGATCGACAGCGATCCGAAATCGCGGCTCGATCCGCTGTAGAGGATCGCTTGGTCGGCCGGCGGCGGAGGTGGCGGGGGATCCTCGCCGCCGTCGCACGGTGGGCTATCGCACTTCGGTTTGAACAGAGGAGCCTCGGGGCTGCCGAGATTCTCCGGAGCAGTTGGTGGTTCAGCACATGCTGCGAGGAGCAAGCCGCATAGGGCCGCAACCAGGTACGAGCTCGATCTCATTTCGCCTCCCGCGTGCTGGCCGTGCAGGTGGCGCCTTCTTCGACGTTGCCACACGACCGGGCTGTTCTGTCTCAATCACACGGTCACGTACTGCCCTATTGCGCGGTCCTTGCACTAACAGAAGAGCCCGACGCGCGGGCCGGGCTCTCCATGTTCATCACCGCCATTGGTGTCTCAGGGGTTTGCCTGGAGCGATATCCTCACGGGTGAGCTGCTGCCGGTAAACGATCCGTCACCGAGCTCCCCGCTGTGGTTGGCTCCCCAGCAGTAGGCCAAGCCGTCCGTGGCGAGTCCGCAGTTGTGGCCGGAGCCCCAGCCGCTATCACCGCCACCTCCCGATCCAGACCCGGCGTCGATCGATGTGAATAGCATTGAAGTCTCGACGGCCAACGGAACGTTGCCGCACGGCGTAAGGGTTGGGTTTCCTCGGCTGCATCCAGCGTAACCGGTCTCTGCTACGCCGAGCTGGCCGTCCTTGTTGCTCCCCCAGCAGTAGACGGTGCCACCCGCTTCTATCGCGCAGACATGCTCGAGGCCGACGGAGAACGCCGTGAAAGTCCGACCACCGGTCGCTTCGACGGGTACCGTCGAGTAGTAGAAGTCCTCTGTCTCGTCACCGCTGCCCAACATGCCCATATAGTTGCTACCCCAGCAGTAGACGCGGCCGGCGTCCGTCATACCGCAGGAGAACTCGTTGCCTACCTCCACCGCCTGCCAAGTCACCGGACCCTCGGCAGGATCAGCGACCTTCACAGGCGTGAGGCTGTCGTCAGTCGTACCGTTCCCGAACTGGCCGAACCGATTGCAGTTCCATGAGTCAGATCCGCAGATAGACGCCGTGCCGCCCCAGCAATAAGCGTTGCCAGCGCTCGTAACACCACAGGTGTGGTAGGCCCAGGATGACACGTGTGCCCACTCTGGCGATCCGTCTGGTGGGGCAGGGCCAGCCTCTCCGAGGATGCCTTCATCCAGGGCCCAGAGGTACAATTGACCGGTCAGACGCGTGAGGTCAAAACCGTTTCCCCAGCACCAGACCTCGCCCGCACCGGCAACCGCCCCCGCCCGTGCAATGCCGCACATGAAGAACTCGCCGCTCCACCCTCCTGGCAGACCACCAAACGTGGCCTCGGTCTGCACCGGGTGTGGCGTGGCCAGCGCAAGGCCAGTTGCACCTGTTCCCAGTTCACCGTCAGCGTTCGCGCCCCAGCAGTAGGCCTTGCCCGTGCCCTCCTCGAGTCCGCAGCTAAACCCCGCAAGAGCATGAACTGAGCTGAAGGAGATGCTGATGCACTCCACCTCGAATGTCGCCTGCGCGGCGTCCGAGAGAGGTACAGATACCGTCTGAGGATTCGAGTTCACAACCATACAATTGTCGGCGACCTCGGAGAGCTCCACGGTATGGTTGCCGACCGCAAGGTCGGGGAAGCTGAGCGAGCCATTTGCCGTAATCTCGGTCCCACCGTCCCCGTCCAGGTGCACCAGGTAGCCGTCCGGATCAAGACCCTGTCCGGTCGTCACCACCGTGACGTCGACGCTGCCTGCCATGGCCGAACAATCGACCTCGAATGCGGCCGTCGCTGTGGAACCTGCCGTCACTGACACCGCGCGCGGATGGTCTCCCAGCACTCCGCAGTTCGTGGCTACCGCTGACAGGGAGACGGACCTCGAGCCAGGTTCCACTTCTGAGAGGTTGACGGTGCCGTTCGCTCCCACCGCGGCCTTCTCCGTACCATCCAGAAGGACGGAGTAGCCGTCGGAGTCTGGATCCTCTCCGGTGGTAGTGACCGAAACGGAGATCGTCCCGGTCGTTGGCTGGTCCGGACCTGTCGTACCACCGTCGTCTCCCCCGCACCCACCGACAAGGGTCGTCAGCATGAGGCCTACGAGGCCGGCGAGTGGTGTCTTCCCACATAGTGGATTGTTCATTCTATCCTCCTCATGGACCCCAAGACGGGAACAGACCACTACCGACGCTCCGGACGTCCGTGCCGTCCGAGTTCATCAGAAAGATGTTTCCGCCCACGCGATTGAACGCGATCATTGAACCATCCGGTGACCAAGCGGGGGCCGAACCGGCCGCGAGCTCGGTGTACTGAGAGCCATCTGTCGTGACACGCAGGATGAATCCGTTGGTGTCGAAGGCGATCTCGGTTCCATTCGGCGACCAAGCGGGCCAGTCGCCCCCGCGCCCGTCGGTCAACTGAACGGATCCCGTTCCGTCCGAATTGGCGATCCAGATTTCCGAGCTTCCGCCGCGATCACTCACGAATGCGATCCTTGAGCCATCCGGCGACCAGCTCGGGTTTGAATCGTCAGCTGGATCGTCCGTCACTCGCCGTAGATCAGATCCGTCGTCTCGTATGGTGTAGATCTCAGCATTTCCATCCCGGTTCGAGAAGAAAGCGATCCGCTGCCCCTCCGGCGACCAGGCCGGTCGCCAGCCGTCGAACTCCGGATTGTCGGTGACGTTGCGCAGACCGGTTCCATCCACGTTGACCACGTAGATGTCCCACTCCTCTTCCGGCGTTCCCGCGTTGGC
>JARRPS010000370.1:0-2361 GCA_037382625.1 Gemmatimonadota bacterium
GCGTTCGTCGTCTGGATCGGCTTCGCGCTCGTGTTCGGCATATCGGCGAAACCCGCGTTTGCCGGCATGATGGTCGGATACCTGATTTACGACACCACTCATTTCCTGGTCCATCACTATTCGATGCCGACCCGATTCGGGAAGTTTCTGAAGCGGCAACACATGCGGCACCATTTCAAGGATCCGGACAAGGACTACGGTGTGAGCTCCCCGCTGTGGGACGTCATCTTCCGCACGTTCAGCGGCGACCGGCGCCGACCGCGAACCGAGGCGAAAGCGGGAGCATCGAACTGAATCATAGCCGGTTCCTGAACCTCACGTTGAAACGCCCGTGAACGGCAACACGAGTCCCCGGGTCAACGCTTCACGTCCGGCGGTGGGCTTGTCCATCTCCATCGACACGGAGGAGGACAACTGGGATCCGACCGTCGAGAATGTGACCGTTCGCAACATCGGCGAGTTGCGCAGGCTCGACGAAACGTTCCGGACGCTGGACGTGCGGGGCACGTATTTCGTCACCTACCAGGTCGCGGCGGACCCGGGGGCGGCGGCGATCCTGAAGGGGATCCACGCTCGCGGAACTGCCGAGATCGGCGCTCACCTGCATCCGTGGAACACACCTCCTCTGCTCGGCGTCGAGAAGCGGGTATCGATGCTCCGCGACTATCCGCCGGAGGTCCAGCAGGCCAAGCTCGAGACGCTGCTCGCGGAACTGCAGAAATCGCTGGGCCTGCGCCCGACTTCGTTCCGGGCCGGGAGGTTCGGCGTCGGCCGGGCGACGATCGAGGCGCTGATCCGGAACGAGATCTACGTGGACAGCAGCGTCACACCGCTGCTCACCTGGGAGAACGAGGGGGGGCCATCTTTCATCGGCGCGCCGAATCTTCCCTATCTGCTGCAGGGCGGCGAGGATATCCGCAGTCATTCCGCCTCGGGCAGCGTCGTCGAGGTTCCGGTGACGGTCGGGTTCACGAGATTTCCACCCGATTTTTGGGCCCGGATCGCGCGACTGTTCGCCAACCCCGTGGCGCGGACACTTCATCTTCCGGGCGCCGCCTACCGCATGGGAATCGTGCAACGGGTGATCCTGACACCGGAGACTTATACGGCGAATGAAATGCTGCGCGTCAGCCGGCGGTTTCTCGCAGCCGGCGCGCCCTATCTTCACATGTACCTCCACAGCAGCAGCCTTCTGGCGGGGCTGACCCCATTCGGAGAGACGCAGGAGCAGGTCGAAGGGATTTTTGCGAGAATTCACGACTACGTGACCGGGCTGCGCGAGATTGCCGACGTCCGGACGCTCACGGTCAGCGAGGCTGCGCACGCCTTCGACCCTCGCAGGACAGCGGGAGGCGAAAATTTGCAACAGCGTCACTCTTCGGCTCCGCACGGCTTCCGCGATCCGGACGCCTCGGGGTGACGCGCTCGGCTGATGCGATGCAGCCGGGTCCTCCCGCGCTGGTCCTTGGAAATGGAATCACTGCCCTCGGCGTCCAGAGAATCCTCTCGGCGAACCGAATCTCCTTCTACGCAGTGGATCGCACGGACCCTTTAGTAGTCCGCTCCCGCCACTACCGGGTCCTGCCGGCGGCCACCGGCGATCCCGAGCCCGAGGGGCTCGCTGCGTGGCTGAAGACTCTACCGCTCGAACGAGCGGTGCTTATACCGTGCGCCGACAGCTGGGTCTCGGCCATTGCCGCACTGAGTCCAGAACTGGCAGAGCGCTTCCCTTCCAGCATTGCTTCCGCGAGTGCGATCGAGCAGCTGGTGGACAAGGCGAGCTTCGGTAAGACTCTCGTGCGGCTCGGAATTCCGCATCCGCGCTCGGAGATCGTCGAAACGAGAGAGGACCTCGAGGCGATCCTCGGCACCGGATTCGAGGGTGCCTTTCTCAAGCCCCGGGACTCGGCCCGGTTCTTCCACCACTTCCGCTGCAAGGCGTTCCGAGCAGACACGCCCGAAGAACTGGTGTTCCGACTCGGGCAGGTGACCGATGCGGGTCTCGGCGCGATCGTCCAGGAGTACATTCCCGGTCCACCGTCGAATCACTACTTCATCGACGGATTCCGAGATGTTTCGGGCACGGTCCGCGCGTTCTTCGCGCGGCAGCGGCTTCGGATGTACCCTCCGTCGTTCGGAAACAGCACCTTGATGCAGAGCGTGGCGATGCCGATAGTGGCCGAAGCCGCGAATTCGCTGCAAGACCTGCTCACGTATCTACGATATCGAGGGGTATTCAGCGCCGAGTTCAAGCTCGACCCTCGGGATGGGCTTTTCAAGCTTCTCGAGGTCAACTGCCGGCCCTGGTGGTACGTGGAGTTCGCGGCGCACTGCGGAGTGGATGTCTGCTCGATGACCTAC
>JARRPS010000371.1:0-5521 GCA_037382625.1 Gemmatimonadota bacterium
CTCGACCGCCTCGGCCAGGGTCCGGGCCTCCGTGTCCACCGCATAGCGGGCCTTCTGAGGGGTCAGGTTGTCCCGCTTCGTGTTGATCACGCCCTTCGAATCGACGAACCAGAGGTTCTCACGCTTCGCACCGAGACGCTCGTAGTGCCAGGCCGTGGCGATCGCGGCCGCGCCGGCACCGGAAAAGACCACGCGCACCTCGTCGATCTTCTTGTCCGCCAGTTCCAGTGCGTTGATCAGCGCCGCGCCCGAAATGATGGCCGTACCGTGCTGGTCGTCGTGAAAGACGGGAATGTCGAGCCGTTCCTTAAGAGTCTGCTCGATCTCGAAACAATCGGGCGCGTGGATGTCTTCGAGATTGATCCCGCCGACGGTGGGTTCGAGCATCTCGCAGAAGCGGATCACATCGGCCGGTGTATCGGCCTTGATCTCCAGGTCGAACACGTCGATATCGGCGAACCGCTTGAACAGTACGCCCTTACCCTCCATCACGGGCTTCGACGCCTCGGGACCGAGATCTCCGAGGCCGAGAATCGCGGTGCCGTTCGACACCACCGCGACGAGGTTCCCGCGGGCCGTGTACTTGTAGACGTTCTCGACGTCCTGATCGATCTCCCGGCAGGGTTCGGCCACGCCCGGTGTGTAGGCGAGGGACAGATCCCACTGGGTTGCGCAGGGCTTCGTGGGAATGACTTCCATCTTCCCGGGTCTGCCTTCACTGTGATACTGGAGCGCCACTTCCTTCCGAATCTTGGCCACGGTGCGTTGCTCCGTTCTCTGGTCGCGTTCTGGAGCCCTTCTCGACGAAAAGGGACCGATCGCAGCAGTGCAAATACCCTGCCTCCGTGGCGTCCGCCGCGCCAGTCCCTCCGGTCCGGGTTGCACCTCATCGAAACCCCGGGCACTTTCACGGCGAGGTGCTCGTTTCTCGCTTCACAGGGGGGACCGTGAACATCCTTCCGGGCCGGATGATTTACCTGGGCTACGGGAAGTTCTGGCGTTCGGACGAGATCGTCGGATTGCTCCCGATCGAGGAAGGCCGGGGTCCCGGCCGAAGGACGGAAGTGTGGGTCGCCACGCGTGAGGAACCGATTCTGGCTTCCCGCTCGGAGCAGACGATTCTGGGAGAGATGGCCAGCCTTCCCGGCGATGCCGACAACGCGTCCGAGATGCAGGCCGCGCTCGATAGTCTTCTCGAGGAGCTGGCCGACATGCCTCCCGTCCTCCGCCGGCTGCTGAAGCGGGAAGGAGGGCTCGACGCGGACTTCTGGATCCGAAGGCTTCGGGCGCTCGCCGACCGGGAGGCCGGGCCCGAGGAGACTCCGCAGGAAGAATTGTTCGAAGAGGGCTGACCCGACGTAGCGGAGAAACCCCCGCACGCCTCGTCGGTACTCCCTCTCCGTGATCTCTATCCGCTTTCGGCGCCGGCGCCGGCGTCCCGCCCGCGGCATTCCCCGCATCGAGCCGGTATCGATGCTGGCGTTCTTTGTCGCTCTCCCCGTTCAACTTTCCGCCCAGGAGGCCCCGAGCCACGACTCTTGGAACGACGCGCGGACGATCGCTCTGATCGAATCCGCGATCGAGACTCGGAGACACGCCTGGGGTGACAGCGCTCTGACAGGATTCGACCTCTACGCCGAGGGGCACGTCCACTACCTCGCCGACTTCGGGGGCGCCGGCGGGCAGCAGGCGATCCGGGCCGATCATTCGATGGCGCCGAGGTCTCGGTTCAATGCAGGAAATCGTCGGCCGTCGGGAGACCGAGTGGTTTCCGACGAAGCTCCACTATCACATCGATCACCTCTCCCTGGTCGTGGACAACTACGGGGACCGCATCCGGGTGGGGGAAGGCGACGAGATCCGGCATGCTCCGCATCCGCTGGCGCCCGGCGCTCTCAAAACTTACGAATTCCGGTTGGTGGACTCCCTGGCCATGTCGTTGGGAGGTGAGTGGAAACGTCTCTACCGTTTGCAGGTACGACCGCTGGACGAGTCCCAACCGGCGGTCATCGGCACCCTGGACCTGGAGCGAAGCTCGAGCGCGCTCACCCGCCTCGCCGTCGGATTCACTCCGGCCTCCTACGTCGATCCGCGCCTGGTGGATGTCAGCATCGAGCTCGAAAACGCTCTGGTGCACGGGAGCTACTGGCTTCCTTACTCGCAGAGGGTCGAGATCCGTCGTCGCCTGGAGTACATGGAACTGCCTTTTGGTTCGACGATCCGGGCCCGGTTCCAGGTGTTCGAGTACGACGTCGAGCCCGGCGATCGAGGCGGCGTGGTGCCGGGTCACTCGGTCCGGGCCCGTCCTGAATCGGAGCTGCGCCGGTACGCGGGCTGGCGCATGCCGGAAGTGGACGCCTGGCCCGAAGAGGTGACGACGGACTCCATCAGCATGGCGGAGGTCCGTTCGCAGGCCGCGTCCATCGCGCAGGACGCCTACCTCGGAGGCAATGCTCCGCTTCGGCTCTTCATCCCCCGCATCTCCACGGCATTCCGGGTGCGCCGGGCGGAAGGAATCTACGCGGGCGCGGGTGTGCGATGGGAACCGAGCAGCCGCGTATCCGCAGACGCTGTCGGGGGCTGGGCGTTCGGCAGGGGCGAAGGGGAACTGCGCGGAGGTGTCGAGGGAGAACTCGGAGCAAGCACCGTGAGGGTCGAAGGATGGATCAACGAGCTCTCCGACATCGGTCCCTTCGATGCGGCGTCCGGTATCGTATCGACGATGGGGGCCGCCTTTCGCGGAGACGATTGGACGGACCCCTACTTCCGCAGCGGAGGGCGCCTCGCAGTACGGGCGCCGCTGGGAACGGTCGGAGTCGGGACTGCGGCACTGGTGGCCGAACGGCAGGAAAGCGCCGAATTGGAGCTGGACCCGCTGGGAGGCACCGCGGCGCGGGCGGTTCGCTCCATCACGGAAGGCACCGACCTGCGGCTGGAACTCGGTCTGGAACGTGGACTGGGCAGCTGGGCCGGCTCCCGGGCGATCCTGACCCTTCAAGCGCAACTGGCGGCAGGCCCCGATTTCGGTTACACCCGCTCTCACGCGATGCTGAATGTCCGACCCGAAGAGCCGGACGCGACCTGGTCCTGGGAAGGCGTACTCGGGGCGGGTATCGGTACAGGAGAACTTCCCGAGCAGCGCCTCCTCCTCCTCGGAGGACGCGGGACGATCCCCGGATACGAATTCCGGCCGTTCGCCGGAGATGTGGCTGCGTTTCTGAACGGAGCGCTCTCCCGGTCCGTATGGTTCCCGTGGATCCGGGTGCGCGGAATCGCCGCCGCCGGGTGGTCGGGACTCGGAAGTCCCGGGTCGGAGGCCGCGGCACGCTTCGGATCGGAGGCGACCGGAAATGTCAGGACGTCTCTCGGTGCCGGCCTGGGCCTGTTCTACGACCTCGTACGACTCGACGTCGTGCGCGGCCTGGCCGACGGAGACTGGGAGTGGATGGTCTCCGTCACCCCGGCGTTCCGGGCGCCACTCTGATCCGTTCGCCGGCCGACGCTACGGCGTGTACCAGATCGGTGACGTGTACGCCCGCTCCTGGTGCACCAGCACCGCGTCCTCCGGGAGCTCGATTCTGTCGCCGAAGTACGCTCTGTCGTACGCGAGCCACGTCGGCGTGGGAATCTCGAGCACGCGCACGTAGTAGAACGCCCGCTCGGACGGATCGAAGTCGGGGTCCCGCCAGAAGCCCATCAGCAGCGCTTCCCCGATCGTGTTCGTATAGCGAGCGCCCCGGACGGTGTTCCCGACCGGCGGCAGCCGGCCGCCAGGTCCGGGCCTGCGGTCGCCGGACCAGGCGATGTCGTAGACCGTCTCCTTCAGCGTGCCGTCGTCCTCGAGCCAGCCCTTGACGACCTGGATCCGGTCCAGGTTCGCGCCGTCCGGATCGCGCAGGGCGCGCACGACCAGGGTCGGGGAGGCCCCCGCCGCGGCCGTGAAGTCCCAGCCCGCGAACACCCGCACCATCATGCGGGTGCCCGTCGTGGCGTAGACCTCCTTGCGCCGCATGGCGTCGAACAGCGCCTCGCGCGTGTTCTCCGTCGCCCACACGGCCGCGAGCCCGGAGGAGAGGGTCTGATAGTGCCGGATCGAGAAGTCCCTCCCGTCGGGCGCCTCGATCACACCCGTGATCTTCTCCTCGTAGCGCCCCTCCGCGCCCGGCTCGGCGGGCGTCGCCTTGCCGAAGTAGTTGTCCTCCTGGGTCGTCGCGAGGCTCGTGTGGGAGTCCGTCGAGCCCACCATCCCGAACTTGAAGGGGTTGGCTCCGAGCTCCGCCTCGTACGCCAGGCCCCGCTTGAGCGCTTCGCGCGCGTACTCCCGGTCGATCATCCCCGGGTCCTTCGCGGCGCCGAAGCTGCCGCGGTCCCAGGTCCCGTAGTCCGCGAACTCATCGTTCGGAGAGAGCGACGGGTGCGTTTCCCCGTCCCCCTTCATCTGGGTCACCTCGTAGATCGGCTCCCAGCGCATCCGGCGCTCCGCGTACGACCGATCGAGAGGCTCTCCGCTCAGGGTTGCGTCGTCGAACATCAACCCGTTCGAGAGGTTCCCATTGTGGGCGAGGGCCAGGAGCCGCTCCCCCGTCTTCTCCTCGACCTGCGCCATCCACCTCCACAGGTCCTCCGGGTCGGTGGAGTCGTAGTTCGAGAACGGGAGAATCCGGTCCGCACCGTCCTTGTCGCCGCGGAAGATGACGTTGCGGTGAAGGTTGTTGCCCCCCGGGCTCGAGGTCCACTCGAACCCGATGAAGGCGGTGAACACGCCCGGCTGATTGAATTCCTCGGCGTACGTGGTGATCCGCTCCCAGATCGAGCGCGTCAGCGCGTCGTCGTCGAGGGGGTCCTCCCGCCGGCTCATGTAGTCGCCCCAGAGGCCGTAGGCGCCCCACGGATCGCCGCCCTGCACGAGACCGTGGATCTTCTTGCCGAACTCGGTCCGAAGGAGTTCGGGGTTCGACTCGGCGATCATCGACGCGAGCCCGAGGTTCTCGGCGTGGTCCGCGACCACCAGGAAATCGAGCGGGCGCTGGAGGCGGGCGCGCTGCCCGCTGCTGGCCACGACCGTCTCGCCCCGCGCGAAGCGGTAGGCCTCCTCCGGTCCGAGCACGTTGCCGATCATCCCCGCGGCGGTGGAATACGCCGTGTGCAGGTGGGTGTCGCCCCAGAAGACGCGCTGCGGATAGCCCTCGTGCAGGTAGGGAGAGTACTCCTCCCTGCCGAGCGTGACGTCGCCGCGCTCGGGCGCCATGTCGAGCTGCTGCGCCTGCAGCCCTCCGGCGGCCAGCTGCAGGGCGATCACGACGGCGGCGGTCCGGTGGTGTCTCATCTCTGCTCCCTATTCCCTTCCATGTCCTTCGGTTCGGTCGGCCGGAGCGGGCGCGACGGGCGCTCTCCACGTGACGCTCTCGTCAGCGTCCTTCGACGCGCTCCGCGTACTCGGCGGCGAGCACCGGGGCCCGGCGGGAGTCCGGTGGCGACCGATCAGTCATCCGGCAGACCCGGGAACTCGGGCTCGCCCGCC
>JARRPS010000372.1:0-2355 GCA_037382625.1 Gemmatimonadota bacterium
GGGCCCTCGCCGCCGCGTGCCGCGACCGTCTGCGCCAGCAGCTGGTTCGCGAATCCGTCGGGCAGCACGAACTGCTGACCGCTGAAGCTGGCCACGAACTTGCCCTCGGCCTCCGCCTCCTCGATCGCCCGGATATCGCCCGGGGCCGGTCCGTGGCTCGGCGGCGCGACGAGGTCCTGGAAGATCCGCGGCGAGCTGACGATCTCGGCCCGCTCCGGGTGGGCGAGCGGGACCTGGATCACCTCGATCCGGAAAAGCGCGGAGTTGGGGTCCTCGTCCGGTGACAGCCCGGAACAGCCCGGAAGTTCCTCTTCCGGACGCACCGGCGCCGATCCGGAGACGTACACGTAGACGTTCTCCTCGTCGTCGGGATCGACGAGAACCGAGTGCGTATGCGAACCGCGGCAGGTCTGCACGTTGGCGATGTAGACGGGATTCCGGATGTCGGTGATGTCGAAGATCCGGATTCCCCGGAGCCGGTCCGCGCTGACCGCCTCACGCACGCCCTCGGTGCCGCAGTCCAACCGTCCCCCCAGTCCCTCACCGGAGACGAACAGGAGATTCTGGTAGACCGATACGTCGCTCTGCGAGGCGGGGCAGAGGTACTCCTTGACGAGAACGGGAGAGGCGGGGTTCGAGATGTCCCACACGATGAACCCGTTGTAATTGCCCTGAATCGCGTAGTTGTCCTTGAAAGCCAGATCGGAATTCGTGACGCCGACGAAGTCCGGCGGCGGCGGCGTCGCCGAACGCAGCTCGAGGTTCCAGATCGCCTCACCGGCGTCCAGGAGACCGGGCTTCAGGCCGATTCGCGGGTCCGGATCCGGTGCCGAGGTGGGCTGACCCGGCTGCCAGGCCAGGGCCGGATCGGCATCGATCCCGTACATCTCCGCCATCGTCTCGGGCGCCGGCGGCGCGGAGCTGGGCGGAGCGTTCGACGAGGAGGACGCGCAGGCGGTCGTGAAGGCCAGCGCGGCCAGCCCGGCCACCGAGGCCAGGGATCGGATCGATCGAGAACTTTCGAGACTCATCGGCTATTCCTCTGAAATGGTAACGTGCTGCTGTAGTCAGTCTTCCAGTGCTTCGAGCATCTGTTTCATTCGCTCGATCTCGGTGATCTGATCCACCTGCACATCCGACGCGAGCTTGAATACGGCCTCGTCCTGCCCTGCGCCATCGGCCGCGAACAGTTCGTGGACCATGGTGACCGCCCCGCCGTGGTGGTGGATCATACCTTCGAGGAACAGACGGTCGAATTCGGGCCCGAATGCGGCATCCAGCTCTTCGAGCTGCGCCTGCGTGAGCATTCCGGGCATCATCGAATGGTCTCCATGGGCGCCGTGTTCCATCGCCATGTCGTGATCGGCGACCGGCCTCGGGTCAGGCTTCACGGGCCCGGTCATTTCGATCTTCAGGTCCAGCCCTTCGATCTTCACCTCGGGTACCGGCTGACCGCGGTCGCGCAGCCACTGCTGCATGAGCGCGATCTCGTCTTTCTGGGCATTGATGATTCTCGAGGCGAGCACCTGCACCTGGGGACTCGCCCCGTGTGTGGGTGCGAGCTCCGACATGATGAGCGCCTGGGCGTGGTGACCGATCATACCGGTGACGAAGTCCACATCGGCCCGGGAGAATCGCATTCTCGCGCTGTCGGTGCGGGCGTGGTAGAGCGCCTCGATCTCGGCCTCCGTCATGCGCGCGGGCTCACCAGTCGGGGTCTGGCTCGCTGCGGGGATCGGATGGAAGAGGGCCGTCACTGCCAGGACGAGGATGGGGGCCACGCCGGCGCGGCCGGAGCGTCGTGCGATCATTGCTTCCGTGAGCCTCTTCGTTGCTTGTTGTCGGGTGCCGCGACTGCCTCGGTCCGGAACGCATACCGAAACCGGTGCGCAAATGTTTCACCCGTCCCGGCAGGTCCCTAGATTGGCGGGGTCGGACCCGGAACCGAACGCGCCGCGGCCCCGGCGCAGAGATTCAGCCGTTTCAACTCGCTCGAAGGAACGAATCCCATGCGTGAGAAGAGCATCGAGCTGCTCAACGGAGTGGTCGCCGACGAGCTGTCCGCGATTCATCAGTACATGTACTTCCACTTTCATTGCGAAGACCAGGGCTACCAGCTTCTGGCCTCCCTGTTCATGAAGACGGCTCTGGACGAGATGCACCACGTCGAGATCGCGGCCGAGCGGATCCTGTTTCTCGGGGGCGATGTCGAGATGAAGCCGGCGATGGCGGTCGAGAAGATCCACGATGTGCGCGAGATGCTGGTCAAGGCGCGAGGAATGGAAGAGGAGAGCTTCAACGAGTACAACGAGTGGGCCAACATCGCCTCGGGCGAGAACGACGCGGCCACCCGGA
>JARRPS010000373.1:0-3909 GCA_037382625.1 Gemmatimonadota bacterium
GCCGCGGATCTCCGCCGCGAAATTTCCGTCCGCGCTCGTCAGTGCTGACCGATTCTCGTCACCCCGTCGACGTCGGTTCGGCATTGGAAGGGAGGATCCTGTTCAAGGTCGAACAGGCAGTGGTACTTCCAGGCGTACTTGTACCGGTTGCCGTCCCGGTCCACCAGTTGGCCCGTCTCGACCTGTCCGAACGAGTTCTTGCCCGGCGTCCCGTCACCTCCCGAGACATCGTTGTCCGTGTACTGGAAGTGCCAGGAGCCGGCGGCGAGCCAGTCGTTCTTCAGATAGTCGCACCACACGGCGTCGGGAGCATCGTTCGGGGGAAACGAAGCACGCGTGTAGAGATACAGAGGCTGTCGTCCGACCATGGTTCCGATGTCGACGAACCTCAGGCTCTCCGACTTCGGGTCGTACTGAAACACGTTGTGTGCGAGGAAGGGGACCCCTCCCACCAACTCCCCGTCGTGACACGTGTAGTCGTCCGCCGGATCGTATCCCAGCAGAAACACGTCCCAGTCGTCGGTGCTGTCCAACCAGGTGATGCGACCCGGCCACCGGTACTCGAACTCGTGCGCCACGGTGGCCCTGTCGAATGCCGGCGTGTCATTCGACTCCGGCTGGAAGGGTTCCTGCTCGCAGCTCACGGCCACCAGCGCGACGAGCGCCAGGACGAGCGGAGTTTGCCATCTCATGAGAACCTCCCGTTCTCAGTGCAACCTCCGGGGGGTCGGGAGAGGTCGCGGAGTCAGGCGCCGGGCCGAATCCCGGCCCGGCACCGCGAATCATGTCTTCTCCTGCCCGGGACTCGTCAGTGAATCTGACCCTTCCAGGGCATGCAGTTCGTCACCTTCGCATCGTATCGCAGGAAGTTCCCGTCTCTGTCGTAGACCACGTGGAAGTTCCACTTCATGCGGACGGTCTCGCCGGTCCGCTGGTTCTCCGTAAAGATCCAGACCGGCTCGTTGATGGTCGTATTTCCCGTAGCGTGGTGTGTGTGGTAGAAGATCGTCGGGACGACGAACGACACGCCCATCCACAGGTCCCCCGTCTCCTGGCCCCTGTAGTGTTCGTACCCTCGAAGCTCACCGTGCTGCGTCAAGTTTCCGGACGGTGTCTCCACGGTCCGCCCCCAGAACTCCAGGTAGCCAAACGCCAGCACTGTCTCGCCCGCTCCGTCGTTGAAGCAGGGGATGTAGTCCAGGTATCCCTCGGGCTCGGGGTAGTCGGAGACCCAGATCAGCTCCATGCCCTTGTTCGGGCTCTTGCCCGCGTCGAACAGGGCGTCGGCCGCCGTGGGCTCGGTCGGTGCATCGGAGCAGCCCGCCGCGATCAGGACGGCGGCCGTTAGCAGGATGCATGTGCGGTACCGCATGGGTGCCTCCTCGTGGTTGCCGGGGTGTGATTCGCCCGCCCGACCCCCGCGTCTCCCCCCGGCAACACGGGGAGGAGCCACGAGGGCCGAACGAGCGGCCTCAACGCGCGAGCACGGGACCTTCTTTCAATCCGGCCACGTGAACGCGAACTCGTCGGTGTAGATGCAGGTGATCGTTGCCACGCCGCTCGGCGTGAGAGTCTGACGCCAGTTCGTCGTGGCGAGGATGTTGTCGAAGTCCCGGTCGGCGCCGAGCAGATAGCACGGGTACGGACCGGGATCGAGAGGCGCGTTCGCCTCGGCGACCTCTCCCGACCCGATGTCGTAGGGTCCGTAGTGAATCGTTCGTCCGGTCGGGTTCGGCACGCCCGTCAACTTCGTCGTGAAGATGGCCGTGCCGTTCCGGCTCCAGGTCCCGACCTCCGTCCCGCAGTTCCCCGTGTAGTCCGGAGGAAATGCGTTCCCGTAGCCATCGATCAGGGCGCAGCCGATGTCTCCCTTGGTGACCACGGCACCGATCCCGCCCTTCAGGAAGAGGGCACCGCTCTCCGCCACGACGTCACTCTCGGGAGCGGTCGGCGGCGGCTGGTCGCAGCTCACGGCCACGACTGGGAACAGGGCGAGCAGGAGCGAGGCCTTCCATCGCATGAGAACCTCCCGTGCGTCGTGCGGAGTCCCGTCGTCGGGGGCGCCGCGGTGAGCGGACGCGACCGGCTCAGCGGGGGAGGGCTGAAGCGGTCCGTTGCCGGGGTAGCCCGCCCGCGGGGCGGACAGGGCATGGAATCTCTTGAGCGGCGGGGGTCAGATGAGAATCACGCCAGAATCACCCGGGCGGGATTCCGGGAGGAATCCGGGCTCCCCGCGGCGGGATCCTGCGCCGCCGGGGACCGGCGAGTCAGCCGGACGCGGTTTGGAGGAGCGCGTCGTACTCGGCCCTGACATCCTCCCATACCGAAGCCCAGGACGCGAGATCGGGGGGGGAAGTACTTCTCGTAGTGGGCGAGGGCAGCGTCCGTCTCCCCGGCCTGCGCGAGGAGTCGCGCCTCTTCCCGGACGAAGTCGATGTGCCATCCGAACAGGTCCCAGGTCCCGGTTTTGACCGGCCGTCGCTCCAGGACCTGGAACCCCGTTTCCGGATAGCCTAACTCGCCGAACGAGCGCGCGAGCTCGAGCTTCGCGCCGGCAGACGCGTACATGGCCATGTAGCTGGTTCCCGCCAGCTGCCCGAACGTGATGGGCTGGTCCCGCACCGCCTCGTAGAGTCGTGCCGCGGCCCTCGCGTGAGCCCGGGCCCCGCCTTCCCGTTCGACCAGATAGGAGAGGAACGGCGCGCACACGCGGGCGAGCGCGCGTCGCCGGACGGACGGCTCCGTCTCCAGGAACCGGGTGGAGGCGGCGACGGCGGTGGTGTCTCCTCGCTTCAGGCGCAGCCAGGACCGGTAGCAGTGTGCGACTGCCAGAGTGTCCGCGGGGGCCGGCGGGTCCCTCCGGATGATCTCGCCGAGCGCCCGGTCGGCCTCGTCCAGGGTCGGCTCGGACTCGGGTTCGCCGAAGGCGGCCCACTCTGCGATCACGTTGGCCGCGGCGAGGGCCTCGAGGTGCGGGTTCACCGTGAACAGCTGGAACATTTTGTCCCGAAGCCGCCGGTACTCCGCGTGCCGCCCGCGCTCGCGCGCCAGGACGGCCTGGCGAAGGGCGTAGACGCTTCCCGGCCGTCCCCCGCGCGCGATGCGCGCCGCCCGCTCGGCGTCCTCCAGACCGAGGCCGGTCAGGATCGCGAAGTTCCCGATCCTCATGAGAGCGCTGCCGGAAAGCTCCGACATCCGAGCCCCGATGGCCGCGCGCTCCTCCTCGCGACCGAGGCCGGTCGCCGCGAGCCAACGGCCGTACCAGGCGTCGTCGGGGAGGATCTCGGCATAGGCGCGGAGTCGGGACGAGTCGCCGGCCATCAGCGCGAGCTCCATGCCCTTCTCGAGCGAGGAGCTGTCCCCCCGCGCGAGCAGAGCGTCGTGGACCTCGAGTAGTGGCCCCTTCCAGGAGCGTGCGAAGGAGCTGCAGAAGGAGTAGCAGGCTTTGAACAGGCCCTGCCAGTGGGAGAGCCTGTCGGGAGCGACGTCCACCGCCTCCTGCCATGCCGCGACCTCGAGACGCGCCGTGTACGCGTCCGCGAACCGCCACCCGAGCCGGGCCTTCGCGTACGCCCGGTCGGCCGGACTCAGGCGGTCCCGGTTCGACCAAACCATCGAGGCGACCGTGTCCCAGGCGGCCAGCGTGGGCTTCGCCGTTGGGTCGGCCACGGCCGACATGTTAAAGCTCCCCTCGTACCCCTCGTAGAGCTCGAGCGCGGCGAGCGCGAAGGTGCTGTCGCGCGCGATCGCCTCGCGGAGGAGGCGGTCCCGCGCATCGGACTCGTGGGGGTGGGACCGGATGTACAGGTGCACGGCCTCGGGCTCGTACGCATCGAGCGTCGCGATCCGGTCGGGCGGCATTCCCGCCTCCGCCGCCGCGAGACGGACCACGAGCGAGTGTGCGAGGCG
>JARRPS010000374.1:0-2345 GCA_037382625.1 Gemmatimonadota bacterium
CTCTATGCGCTCGGAGCCATCAAGCGGGCCGCGGCGGAGGTCAATGAAGAGCTGGGCCTGCTGGATTCCGAGCGTGCCGGTGCGATTCGGAAAGCCGCCCAGGAGGTCATGGATGGCGAGCTCGATGAGCACTTCGTCCTCGACATCTTCCAGACCGGATCGGGCACCTCCACGAACATGAACGCGAACGAGGTGATCTCGAATCGCGCCAACGTCATCCTCGGAGGGGAGGTCGGATCGAAGGAGCCGGTCCACCCCAACGACCACGTGAACATGGGCCAGTCGAGCAACGACGTGATCCCCACGGCGGTTCACGTCTCGGCCCTGTTCGCGGTGGAAGGAGAGTTGCTGCCGGCCCTCGCCCATCTCGGAGCTGCGCTGGCGTCCAAGGCGACCGAGTTCGACGGGGTCTACAAGGCGGGACGCACCCACCTGCAGGACGCGACGCCGATGCGCCTCGGGCAGGAGTTCGGAGGCTACGCCAGCCAGATCTCGCACGGGGTTCGCCGGGTGGAGATGGCGCGCGAGTCGCTCCGGGAGCTGGCGATCGGGGGAACGGCTGTGGGGACCGGGATCAACACGCACCCCGAGTTCGGCCGTCGCATGGCGGAACGGATCAGCGAGATCACCGGAGTGCAGTTTCGCGAGGCCGACAACCACTTCGAGGCGCAGGGCGCCCGCGATGCCGTGGTCGAGATGAGCGGGATGCTGAAGGTCGTCGCCTGCAGCCTGATGAAGATCGCCAACGACATCCGATGGCTGGCCTGCGGGCCGCGGTGCGGGCTGGGCGAGATCAACCTCCCCGAACTGCAGCCGGGCTCTTCGATCATGCCGGGGAAAGTGAATCCGGTGATGTCGGAGATGGTGACGATGATCGCGGCTCAGGTGATCGGGAACGACGCGGCGATCACCATCGGCGGTGAGCGGGGGAATCTCGAGCTGAACGTCATGATTCCGGTGATGATTCACAATCTCCTCGAGTCAGTGGAGATCCTCTCCACCGGCAGCCGCACGTTCGCCGACCGCTGCGTCGATGGGATCACGGCGAACGTCGAGGTCTGCATGCGGTACGCCGAGACCACCGGCTCGCTCTCGACGGCTCTCGCGCCCGTGATCGGGTACGACAAGGCCGCGGAAGTCGCCAAGCGGTCCTTGAAGGAAGACAAGACACTGCGTGAAGTCGTGCGGGACATGCAGTTGATGAGCGACGCGGAGCTCGAAGAAATCATCGATTTCGCGAAGATGACGGCTCCGAACGTAGGCTGATCCTGAACGGAAAGCGGCCGACGACAATCAACCACAGAATCGGGGAACTCACAGATGCGGATCCTGGTCGGGACGGACGACGGCCTGCACGTCATTCGCTGGATCGAAGGCGAGCGTAGCGGGCGAACCGCCGAGAAGCACTTCGAGGGTCGCCAGGTCTACCGTCTCGCGGCTACGGATCGCCGGGTGTGGGCGGTCGTGCCCGAGGAAGGACTGTTCTACAGCAACGACGACGGGGGCAGCTGGGAGCGTGCCACCGATCGACTCGATGGCGCCATGGTGCGCGCTATCGCGGTCTCTCCGTCCGATCCATCGGTCATCTACGCCGGCACGGAACCGCCGGCCCTCTTTCGGACCCGCGACGACGGCGAGTCCTGGGAAGAGATTCCGGCTTTTCGAGAGCTGGGCGCGCGCGAAGCGTGGCGCGACTATGGCAAGCGATCCGCACACGTGGAGACGATCGCCTGCGATCCGAACGATCCGCGACGACTGTACCTGGGAGTCGAGATCGGTGGGGCCTACCGGACGGATGACGGAGGCCGGAGCTTCAAGGGGATCAACGAAGGGATCTTCGACGACATCCACGAGATCGAAGTCGACCCGTGGGATCCGAGTCGTCTCTATGCCGCGACCGGTGGAGGGCTCCATATCAGCCGGGACCGGGGTCTGCACTGGAGGCGCCACGAGACCGAGATCGGAGAGCTGTACTGCACCCGGTTCGACCTGATCTCGCGAGGGGTCGAGGTATCGAGCTCCGGGCAGTCGCGCCTCGTGCTGGCCACGGCGGACAACACACCTTCGCAGTGGAGCGGACGGAAGGGAGAGGCGAAGGCGAGGCTGTGGCTCAGTCCCGATGCGGGCGAAAGCTGGACGCCGTTGCAGCTGTCGGGTGTCCGCGATTCCGGCGCGATCATGGACGTGGCCGACGATCCGGCTACGGAAGGTGCCGGCCTGATCGGGACCTCCTCGGGCAACCTGTATTACGGGCGGGCCGCGGGCGGGAAGTGGACCCGGATCATGTTCGGCATGCCGGCCGTCCGCTCCATCCTCGTCACCTGAGCGGGGAGGCGGCCCCGGGC
>JARRPS010000375.1:0-2335 GCA_037382625.1 Gemmatimonadota bacterium
CGACTCAGGGACTCGATGATCGCCGGGTGAGTCCCTTCTCCACCCTCCGACTGCCACGTCCACCCACCCGGAGGTATCATGTGCATCGTATGGCGCTCTCACAGATCACCTGGCAGGACGTCCAGCAGCTCCCGGACGACGGAAATCGCTACGAGGCGATCGACGGTGAGCTGTACGTGACACCCGCTCCATCGACTCGGCACCAGCGCGTCAGCCTGCGGCTCACCTTGATCCTGCACCGCCTGCTCGAGGAAGCGGCGGACGGAGAACTGCTCTACGCACCGATCGGAGTGGAATTCCCGGCCACCGAGGAGGGAGTCCAGCCGGATATCGTCCTCGTAACCCGGGCCCGCCGGGGGATCATCATACCGGAAGGAATCCGGGGAGCGCCTGATCTCGTGATCGAGATTCTCTCCCCGTCGACTGCGCACCGCGATCGGGGTGTGAAGCGGAAACTATATGACCGTCAGGGCATCTCCGAGTACTGGATCGTCGATCCCGACGGCGGGGTGGTCGAAGTTTGGACGTTTGGGACGGAGCCCGGCCACGCGCGGTTCGCAGACCGGCTCCCGGTGCGCCTGGCGGGTGAGTTGATCGGCGAGATTGACCTGGCTGAAGTGTTCCGAACGGACTGAGCCTGCCCCCTACTCCTCCGCGACCAGCACCTCGAACCGCGGGTTCGCCCGCAGCGGGTCCCACGCCGGGTCGAGCCGCAGCGACCACACCGATAGATCCGAGGGGACCGAGAGCAGGTACTCCAGCCGCTCGATCGCCTCGTCATGCCGGCCCGTCATCGCCTCGATCCGGGCCAGTTCGGCCATCCGCCACGCCCCGCGCCACGCCTCTTTCTCGGGCGGCATCAGGCGCAGGCCTGCCTCCCCCTCGCGGATCGCTTCCTCGTTCCGGCCGAGGCCGGCCAAGGCGAGGCCGAGCGCGCTCCGGTAACGCGGCTCATCCGGGCGCTCGTCGACGAGCCCCCAGAGGTCGAAACGCGCGTTCTCGAACGCGGCCCGCGCGGCGGCTTCGTCCCCCGCGAGACGATGCGCGAAAGCCTCCGCGAGCGGGACCGGGAGGTACCGGAACTGGCTGTTGATCGCTCCGTCGCCGAACGCCCGTGCCGCCTCGAGCGCGGCGCCGGGATCCCGCTCCAGCAATGCGAGGTCGTACAGCTCGAAGTTCTCGTAGGCGGCGGCCTGGCGGGATCCCGCATCGACCTCCTCCGTCAGCCAGCGGCGGGCCGCCGCCGTGTCCCCTGCCTCGCCGATCTCGATCTGCGCGAGCATGGAGTTGGCGTGGAACAGATCGGGCTGCAGCTCCCGGGCCCGTTCGCAGGCGGGCCGGGCCCGCTCGTACACCCGGAGCAACAGCCACGTCTCGCACACGATGTCGTGGGCGCTCGCGTCCCGGGGCGCCAGCTCGACAGCGCGTTCGTAGCGCTCCACGGCCGCGCGCATCTCCCCCTTCCGCCGCAGGATGTCGCCCGTGAGCGCCACGAAGTCCGACTCGCCCGGACGGCTCGAGAGCGCCCGCTCGACTTCGGCCATCGCGCGGTCGTAGTCGAGCCGGGTCCGATACCAGTAGTGGCCGCGCGCCCAGTGCCCCTCCGCCAGGTCGGGCGCCAGCTCGAGAGCCCGGCGGGACAGCTCGTCGGCCGCGACCACGATCGAGTCCGACCGGTCGTAGAAGAACCAGTAGAGCTCGGAGGCGATGACGGCCTTCAGCGCCCAGGCTTCGGCGAAATCCGAGTCGAGCTCGATCGCCCGCGAAACGAGGCGGTCGGCCGAGCGGAGGTCCCGTCCCAGGTAGCCCCGACGGCGCTCCCGGGCCTGTTGGTAGAACTCGTACGCCTCGAGACTCCCGGTCGGCAGGCGTCCCAATTGCTCGCGCTCCCCGGCCGTGAGATTCGCCTGCAGCGCCGCCGCGATCGAGGTCGCAATGTCCGTCTGCACGTCGAAGATGTTCGCGGTCGTCAGCTCGCCGTCGTACTGCTCCGCCCACAGGTGCGCGTCCGTGTCCGCGTCGATGAGCTGCACGTTGATCCGGTACCGGTCGCCCGCCCGCTGCACGCCGCCCTCGAGCACGGTCGCCACCCCGAGCTCGGACGCGATCTCCCGCACGTTCTTCGTCGTGTTCCGGTACTCCTGCACGGAGGTCCGCGAGATCACGGTGAGGGCGCCGATCTTCGAGAGCTGCGTCAGGAGGTCGTCGTGCAGTCCGTCCGCGAACGGCTGCGTCTCCTCGTCCCCGCTCAGGTTCGCGAACGGGAGGACGGCGAGAGAGGCCTCCGCCGGGACCACCCCCTCGGAGGCCACGGCCCCGCTGCCGGTCGCCGCGC
>JARRPS010000376.1:0-2325 GCA_037382625.1 Gemmatimonadota bacterium
GGGTCTTTCGCCGCGAGGAGCCGTGTCCAGGCCGACCAGCTCGAGCGCCAGAGATAGGTTCCTCCCCAGCCTTCCTCCACCAGATAGGCCGACGCCCTCGCGCGCGCTGCCTCAGCCTCCGCGATCCGGCCCCGCGTATCGGCGAGCAGAACCCTTCCCTCCTGCGCGATCCAGTTCCAGTAGCCGCTGCCGGAGCCCAATGCGGCGACCGAGTCGTAGAGCGCGGCGGCGCGTTCGAAGTTCCCTTCGCTGAGTTCGAGGTCCGCCAGCCGGTTCACCATGTCCGGCGCTCCGGGCGCCATTCGCAGGGTCTCTTCGAGCACGGCGCGGGCTTCGTCGGTGCGTCCGAGCTTCTTGAGCATGACCGACTGGTTGCCGAGCGCGGTGACGTTCGACGGGTCGGCGGCGAACGACCGCTCGTAAAGTTCGAGCGCCCGGGCGTGATCACCCTGTGCGCCCGCGAGGACGCCGAGATTGTTCAGCGCCCAGGCGTCGTCCGGATTCAGATCGAGCAGGTTCTCGTAGGCGGTGATCGCGCGGCCCCGGTCCTTCGCCACGTCGTTGTAGTAGGTGCCCTCGGTCAGATACCGTTCACGCGTCGTGAGACGATCCCGGTGCGCGAACGCCCGTTTTTCCGCCACGAGGGCTCGGCCACCTTCGACGTTCCGGTTGCTCAGCAGGACCCCGAGCTTCCGCCAGGCCATGGCGAACGCGGTATCCCGCTCGACGGCTTCCTCGAGCAGTGCGATCGCGCGCTGGTCGTCCCCCGCATCGTCCGCCTCCAGCGCCTGCGAGTAGAGGCGGAGCGCGTCGAGCGATCCGGTCGTCACCTGCTCGAGCGGCACGGAGGCACGAAGCGAGCCGTACGACTCGCCGACCCGCTCCCGGAATCGGGCGGAGAGCTCATCCACGGCCGGCACGATTTCGCTTTCGTCCGACGCCGTCTCCCGCAGGGCGAGGAGCTCGCTGCCGTCCTGCGCACCCACCAGCCGAGCCGATAGAACGTAGCGGCCTCCGGCCTCGTTGATCTCGCCGACGATCACCGCCGGCCACCCCTCCCGGATCGCGATCTCGCGAGCCAGCTCCTCGGTCAGAGGACCGTCGAGCTCGATCTCCATCCGGTCCAGCACCCGCCCGATCACCGCGGGCTCGACGACCTTGACCACATTCGATTGGGAGAGGTCGATACGGAGAGCTTCCGTCGCCGTCGCCGCGAGACCCGGCTCCCGGGACTCGAACTCGGTCAGCACCAGGGGGGCTCGTTCCTCCAGAACACCTTTCGCCACCAGCGAGCCGACCGGTCCGACCCCGCTGTTCCGCATGTACATGAACGCGCCGGTCACCAAGGCGAGCAGGACGAACGCGAGGCCACCGCCCAGAAGAGCGTTCCGCCAGGAGAAGAGCCGCCGGACGTTCGCGTCGGACGAGGCGGGCGCCGGATGCGGCCGGCCCGCGACCGGCTCGGCGGCCGCGGGCTCGGGGGTCGGGGATGCGGACGACGCGGTCCCGGCGACCGTCGACGAGACTCCCTCCTGCACGAAGGCCGTCGCCAGTACGATCGGGAGCCCGATCAGGAGCAACACGACGGCGAACGGCTCGACCCACTCCGGCAGGCCGACGCTCTCGGCCAGTTGGGCCACGACCTGCAGCACCACCCAGGAGGCCGCCAGGTAGATGCCCAGCACCTGCCACAGCGAGCGCCGGTGGATCTCGTGGACGACTTTCTTCATCCGCGCTCCCTCAGGATCGCCTCGAGCCGCGCGCGTGCGGCGGCGACGCGAGGCTGGAGGTCCGGGTCCGCGTCCTCCCAGAGCTCCACGAACCGGGCGTAGTGGAGCGCCGCTTTCTCGAGCTCGCCCTTCGCATCGAAGAGCTGTCCCAAGCGCTCGTGCGCGGCCGGTAGAGACTCGGCGTCCCGCGCGAGCCGGCCATCCAGCTGTCGACGCCCCAGCCAGCGCTCGTAGCGGGCGATCACGCTGTCGGTCTGCCCCAGGGCCTCGAAGTACGGCACCGGCATGAGCGCCCACAAGTCGAGATCGAAGTCGAGCCGGGCCCGGGAGATCGCCGCCTCGGCCTCCCTCGTGGCCGCGAGCGCGGCAGCGGGATCGCCGAGCGCCCAGCTCCGATCTCTCGCGTGCATCGCCTCGTCGACGGGACGGAACCGCTCGGGCCGGTTCGCGAGCGAAACGGAATCGACCGCGAGGTGCCGGGCATAGAACGCGTCTCCGCGGTCCACGTCGCCGACCTGATAGAAGAAGTTGGCGAAACCCCGTGCCCAGTCGTCGAGGACGGAGTCCGGGGCCGTCTCGAGCAAGTCCAGCGCCC
>JARRPS010000377.1:0-3249 GCA_037382625.1 Gemmatimonadota bacterium
GAATTCCCGACCGGCAGGGGCCGGCCGGGACCGGATCTGGGCGGTCCCGGACCGGCGCAGAGGATCAGTTCAGGCCGGCAACGCGCAGAATCTTCACGTATTGAACATCCAGGTCATCCCGCCACACGCCCAGAATCCGGTTCCCCTGGAATCCCAGCGGCTGGTAGTGGTAGGGCATCTCGACGATTCCGAGATAGCGACCCTCCTCGTCGAAAACATCCCACTCGGCCGAGCCGATGTTCTGAAGGGGGTTGAAGCTCTCCTTCTCCTCGGCGCTCATCTCGCTCAGGGCCCGAATTCTCTGAACCCAGAGCGTCCCATCCGGGCCGGATAGAGCCTGGGTGAAAGCCGGGAAACGCTCTTCGAAGCTGATCCCGGACTTGAGCTGCTCGATGCCCTGCGGGGGGACCCCGGCCTCGCCCCAGAGCGATTCGAGGGTGGAGACGAAGATCTCCTTGTCCTCCTCGGTCACCATCTCCGGCTCCGATGGAATGCTCACGATCCGCGTCGGTGCGCCGTCGGGTCCATGGAAGACGAAACGGTACTCGTTGTTCGTACCGAGGACGATGCCGCCGTCGGGGAGAAGCGCCCAGATGGGTTCCGGCGAGAAGAAATGGAATTCCGGTTGTCCCCCGGAGAAGGAGAAGGTCTTGCCCGCCGGGACCCGGAAGAGGGTGTCCGAAATGACACCGTCGTAACCACGGGCGACGATCGCGTCCAGCGTGTCCGGCTCGCCCGGGGTGTTCGGAAGGTTGAGCTGTCGGAGCTGTGTGATCATCGCTCCATCACCCCGCATCTCCCAGCGGATCGGGACGCCCGCCTCGAAGCCGATTCGGAAGCTCCCCAGGTCTTCACCATCCGCGGTCATGAGAGCGACGCGCTGATTCTGAATGTCCGGCACCAGAATCGTATCACCCCGGCCCACGAGAACCGGACCCGCCTGCTGCCCGAACTGTCCCGGGCCGTTCCCCGGCTCGCCGAAGGTCCGCTCCCAGCTCCCGTCGGCCGCGAACACTTTCACATGCTGTCCCTGCATGTCGGAAACCACGACTCGCCCATCCGACGCGATACCGATTCCCGAGATCTGACCGAACTGATACTCCGGCTCGCCCTCGGCGGCTCCGATCGTCAGGACTTCTTCGAGGGACCAGGCGTCACCTTCCTTCCAGATCGGGGTCAGCGTGTTGGTCACCAGCCGGATTCCGGCGCTATCGACGGACGTTCCTGTCCATTCGGACGTGGCCGTTCCGACGTCGCTTCCGCCGCACGCGGCGAGCGCGAGAACCGCGGTCAGAAGGGTGGCGGTTGTTCTTCGTGACATGTCTATCTCCTCGGGCTGGGAAACCGGCTCGTTGAAGGCTCAAAATGGCCGTACGACTGCAAATCCGCCAACCGTCCACGGGCGGAGGGGGCTCACGGTGCCAGTCGCTCGACCGACCAGCCCTCGCCAGTGCGACTGAAGAGGAACCGGTCGTGAAGTCGGCTCGCTCGACCCTGCCAGAACTCGATCCGATCCGGTCGGACCCGGTAACCGCCCCAGTAGGGTGGAAGGGGAACCTCGTCTCCCGGAAACCGACTCTCGAACTCCTCCACACGTGCCTCGAGCAGGGCCCGGTCAGGGATCACCCGGCTCTGCGGAGACGCCCAGGCGCCGATCCGACTGCCGCGGGGCCGGGTGCGGTAGTACGAAAACGACTCGTCCTCCGTGATGCGCTCGACCGTGCCTTCGATCCGGACCTGTCGCTGCAGAATCGGCCAGTGGATCGCGAGGGCCGCGTTCGGGTTCGCCTCCAGCTCGGAAGCCTTCCGACTCTCGTAGTTCGTGAAGAACACGAAGCCGCGATCGTCGTGCCGCTTGAGCAGCACCAGACGTGCGGAAGGTCCGCCTTCCGGCGTGGACGTGGCCAGCGTCATCGCTTCCGGCAGGTACAGTCCCGCCCGCCGCGCTTCGCCGTACCAGCGATCGAAGAGGCTGAACGGTTCCTTGCCGACCGAGCTCTCGTCCAGTCCGGTGAATACGCCCTTCCGGATCGTGAGCATGGCGCGGAGCGTAGAGATCACAGACATCGAATCATCCGATAACGGTGCGGGATACAGTGTGCGATTCCGGGGCCGGACGGAGCCGGTCGCGGGCAGCGAAGTTACCGGAGTGGAGTCTGATTCGACAGCGAGCGGGGCGACAGAGCTGTGCGGAATTCCGTTCTCGTTGCGCGATAGCGACTTGACTACCGTTTCCTGAAGATCCTACACTCCCGCGGGTGTGACCCCACCACGCACGAGACCGGCTACTTCCCTCAGGTCCTCCAGCCGAAGGGATTCGGATCGGCTCGCCGAGACTGTCGCGCCTCGATACCGGGTGCTCGGTGAGATCGGCGCCGGTGGCATGTCTCGCGTATTTCAAGCCGAGGACGCTACTCTCGATCGCCTGGTTGCCATCAAGGTGCTCCGGCCGGAGCTGGCCACCGCTGTCGGATCCGAACGATTCCTGAGGGAGGCCCGTGCGCTCGCAGCGGTGTCACACCCGAACATCGTCCCCATCCATGAGTGCGACTCGGCAGGTGGTCTCCAGTATTACGTGATGGACTTCGTGGACGCTCCGACCCTGCGGGACCGGTTGGTCGAAGAGCGTTCGCTGCCTCGGGACGAGGCGATCCGACTCGGAGCGAACCTCCTCTCGGCGCTGGTCGCGACGCACGCGAGCGGACGTGTCCACCGTGACGTGAAGCCGGGAAACATCTTCGTATCTTCGGACCGCGCGCTCCTGGCGGACTTCGGCATCAGCAAGGAAATGGCCGGGGTGGACACGACCGTCACCGCGGCCGGATCGCCGGGCACGCCCGCCTACATGTCTCCCGAGCAGTTGGCCGGTGGCGAAGCGTCCGTCCGGTCAGACCTCTACTCGGCCGCGATGGCCATGTACGAAGCATTCACGGGCCGCCGCTGGGTCTCGTACCAGGCACCGGCTCAGGCTGACTGGTCCGGAGTTCCCCTGCGTCTGCGATCCGTTCTGTCGCGCGCACTGCATGCCGACCCGGAGCGACGATGGTCGGACGCAGAAACCTTTCTTCGGGCCTTTCGCCGTGCAGCCGGTCGCCGTTCGATGGGGCTCCGCGCCGCGGTCCTTCTCCTCGGCGCTCTCTCGATGTACCTGGTCTGGCAGGCGTGGCCCCGGCCTCTGCCGGCGGCGGCCGCCGACCTCGCCGTGCTTCCGTGCAGTTCGCCCGGTGTCGATCTCGGGGTCGCCCGATA
>JARRPS010000378.1:0-2316 GCA_037382625.1 Gemmatimonadota bacterium
GCGCAGGAGGAAGTGGATCACGCGATGCGCTTCTTCAATTTCCTGCTCGAGCGCGGGGCCCGGGTCGAGCTGCAGGCGATCGATGCCCCGCCCTCCGACTACGGTGATCCGGTCGCCGTCATGGAGAAGTCCCTGGAGCACGAGAAGTTCGTCAGCTCACGCATCCACCAGCTTTACAAGCTCGCGGTCGAGGAGGGCGACTACCCGGCGCAGGTCATGCTTCAGTGGTTCGTTTCCGAACAGGTGGAGGAAGAAGCGAGCATCGATGAGATCATCGAACGGATGAAGATGTTCGGGTCCGAAGGCACCTCGCTGTTCATGGTCGATACGCAGCTGGGCGCCCGCAAACCAGAGGCGGAGGAAGCGGAATGACCAAGTATCGAGGAAGGTTCCTGCTCGCCGCCAGCCTGGTCGCGCTGGTTGCATGCGGCGGAGGCGACGAGGCGGCCGAGGTCCCGGTCACCGAGACCGCCACCGGGTCCGAGACCGGCGCTCCATCGCTGCCCGAGTTCGCCGAGTCGCTGAACGTGGATCTCGGCCAGATGCAGCGCTCGAACTCCGGGCTGTATTCCATGGACATCGAGGAGGGAACGGGGCTTGCTGCCAAACAAGGACACGTGGTCACCGTCCACTACACCGGCTGGCTCCCGACGGGCGAGGAGTTCGACAGCAGCAGGGACGGAGAGCCCTACTCGTTTCAGCTGGGCCGACGCACCGTGATCGCCGGCTGGGAGGAAGGCGTGAAAGGGATGCGGATCGGAACGAAGCGTCGGCTCGTGATTCCTCCGAACCTCGCGTACGGGCAACGTGGCCAACCGGGCGCGATTCCGCCGAACGCCTACCTGGTGTTCGAGGTCGAGCTCCTCGACATCAGGATGTAGGGAGGCGGACGCGCCTCCGAACCCGGGTACCGAGGGGGACGGAAGGCATTCCGTCCCTCCTTTCGTGTCGCTCACGATCGGCCTGATCTCGGGCTCTTTCGGCGGATTGCTCGGCATCGGTGGCGGCGCCGTCATGGTGCCACTGCTTACCGGGTGGGCACGACTGGATCAGCACTCGGCGCACGGTACGAGCCTGGTGGGGGTCGTGTTCACGGGGATCGTCGGCGCTCTCGTCTACGGGAAAGGAGCCGCCGTCGACTGGGAGGCGGCCCTTCTCCTCGCGATCGGCGCGGTGCCGGCCACCATCCTCGCCGCCCGGTCGAGCGCCAGGATCCCCGCTGCGCTGCTCCGCCGTTTCTTCGGACTCTTCCTGATCGCCAATGCGGTGCTGCTGCAGTTCAAGGAGTCTTTCCCCGTAACCGGACTGCTGCACGGTCCCGCCTCATCGGTGTCGCTGGTGCTGCTCGGAATCCTCGTGGGCGGGCTCTCGGGTCTGCTGGGAGTGGGAGGCGGAGCGGTGATGGTCCCGGGGCTCGCCCTGGGACCGGGATTCGCCCAGCAGCTCGCGCAGGGCACGTCGCTCGCGGCGATGGTCCCCTCCAGTGCCATGGGCGCCGCCGTGCACGCCAGGCTGGGTCACGTCCGGCGCGAGATCGTCTTCCCGCTGATGGCGGGCATCGCGGCCGGCTCGTGGATCGGGGGGCTCAGCGCCCTGTCGCTGCCCGACCGAACGCTTCGCCTCGCGTTCTCCGTGGTACTGATCTGGCTCGGACTGCGCTACCTGGTCAGGCGCCCTCCTCCGAGCCGTCCGCCTCGGTGATCTCCGCTTCCCATTCTACCTCCACCGCGCCGGCGAGCGATGACGCTGTCGGACACTTCGAGGCGTGTCGCTCCAGGGAACGTTCCACGATCTCCCGGCTCCCGGCCGGAATGCGAAGGCGATAGCGCACCACGATACGGGTCAGTACCGGCAGCCGGTCCCGTATCTCGTTGATCCCCTCCACCTCGGCGGTAATGTCATCGTTCGGCAGCAAAATCCCGCGTGCCTCCAGCACGCCGTTGAGCGTACCGAGCATTCAGCCGCCCGTCGCCGCCACGATATAGTCCACCGGAAGGGGTAGATCCCGCGCGTCGATCCGGTAGTGCTCGCGGATCGGACCGTGGACGCCCATCTCGAATCGGGTGCCGGCCGCGATCTCGGCGGCGCGGTGTACGCCCTCCACCTTGAATACGCGGCCCCTGGAGAGGTAAAAAGGTTCGGCCATCGGACTCCCTCGGTTCGGCGGACCATTTCCCGGCCGGTGGAAGGATACCATTTTCTTCCTCCGGTTCGGAGTACAAGCTATGGCTTCGCGGCAGGCGAAGTCGAGTCGAACGAAACAAGCGATCGGAACGGAGCATGATCTCTCTCAATGTCTATAAGCTCGTACACATT
>JARRPS010000378.1:2322-4487 GCA_037382625.1 Gemmatimonadota bacterium
ATGATCTCGCTCAACATTTACAAGCTGGTGCACATCCTGGGCCTCTTCCTCGTCTTCTCGTCGTTCGGGGCGCTTGTGCTGCACGCGATCAACGGGGGGACGAAGGCGACGAACGCAGGACGCCGGCTCGTGACGATCAGTTATGGAGTGGGCCTGTTCCTGATCCTGCTGGGCGGATTCGGAATGCTCGCACGGCTCGGCATCGTGCAGGGGGGACTGCCCGGCTGGATCTGGCTGAAACTGGTGCTCTGGGTCGTGATCGGAGGCTTGATGGCGCTGCCCTACCGCATGCCCGGCGCTTCGCGGCTTCTCTGGTTGCTCGGGCCCGCCCTCGGCCTTCTGGCGGCCTGGGCCGGACTGTACAAGCCGTTCTGAGGCCCCCCGGCATGACACCCGATCCGGGTCCCGCCGGAGTACGACTGACCGGCCTGCACCTGTATCCGTGGAAGTCGGCCGCCGCGTTCTCGGTGTCGGAAGCCGAAGTGGATGAGATCGGGCTGGTCGGAGATCGGCGGTGGATGCTGGTCGACGAGGCGGGCGTGGCCTTGACTCAGCGACAGCTTCCACGACTGGCGCGCATCCACGCAATTCCAACCCGGGATGACGGACTGGAAGTCGTCGCGGTCGGGATGCCGGCACTTCGCGTGCCGGTTCCCCCGGACGACGCCCGAGTGGTGGCCACGGCGGTGCACAGGCGAGCGGCGCGGGGTCTGGCAGCGGGAGAGGAGGCGTCGCGCTGGTTCTCCGAGTTCCTGGAGACCGCATGTCGCCTGCTGTACGTGCCGACTCCACTGGCGATTCCGATCGCTGCACCGTGGGGTGACGGTAAAGGCCACACGGCCTTCACCGACGGATTTCCGATGCTTCTTATCGGCAGCGGCTCGCTCGAGGAGCTGAACCGCCGGTTGGATCGGCCCGTGCCGATGGATCGGTTCCGCCCCAATCTGGTCGTATCCGGCGCCGAGCCATTCAGCGAGGACGAGTGGGAGGAAGTGAAAATCGGGTCGATCGGTCTTCGGGCCGTGAAACCCTGCCCGAGATGCGTGGTCACCACGATCGATCAGGCGACGGGCGTGCGCGATCCGGCCGGCGAGCCGCTCGTCACGCTGGCCGGGTTCCGGCGGCGGGACGGGAAGGTCTGGTTCGGCATGAACCTCGTCCACGAAGGCTGCGGAACACTCCACCTGGGGGACGAGGTCCGCGTGATTTCCACGCGCGGTCGAGGGACGGAAGAGGGCAACTTCATGACTTGACAGGCCGCTGAACGGCGCCCCATTTCAGTAATCCGTCCGAAACGGTTGCGCCCCGACCGTCGAAACGTCCCTGGTAGCTCGGGAGACCGCACCATGCGCTCGAAGACCTTCTCTGTTGCCCTCGTGCTGCTCTTTGCCGGCCCGGTGGGCTGCTCCTCGTCCGGATCCTCGGAACCCGGCACCCTCACTCCGACCGTGGACCCGCAACCGGGCGTCGTCGTGTCACAGGCCGAGATGCCGGACGCATGCAGGAGCGCGGCCGCTAAGAAGTACGACCAGAATCCGTCGAACATCCAGACGATGCCCGCCAAGCAGAATCGTGGGACGTTCACCGTCGACGGCCAGTACCCGCCGAAGACGAGGGATGGGAAGAAGTTCAGCTGCCTGTTCAGCACCGACGGAAAGCTGATGAGCGTAGACGACAACTGAGCCGGCTGGAGTTGTGCGGGACGGCGCCCGGCGGCCTTGCCGGGAGCCGTCTCCCGAGCCGGGTCAGTCGCAGGGATATTCCGGCAGTGTGACGGGTCGGAGGGTATAATTCCGGTCCAGCATTCTCGCTCCCGTCGCCGCGAAGTACTCGTCCCAGAAGCTCTTCACTCGCTGAGAAGCTTCCGTGTCGACTCGGGCTCCGATCACGACCACGCACAGTCCGGAAAGATCCGGCAGCGTTCCGTTCGACGCCTGGTCGGCGACCCAGGAGGATGGAGGCATCCTGCGAAGCCCCTCCATGTCAATCGTGCGATTCGACTGGAGCATGTCCGAAAACACGTAGAGAACCGCCTGTCGATTGGGGGCTGCTCGCAGATCCGCCGCCACATCGTGCATCGTCGACAGAATGTCGGTACCATCGATCTCGCTGCGCCCCGTCGTGTCGGTGAAGACCACGAGGTAGTCCTGCGCATCGCGCAGAAA
>JARRPS010000379.1:0-3063 GCA_037382625.1 Gemmatimonadota bacterium
GAAGTTCGGGCTCACCATCGGTCTGGCGTTTGGCGTTCTGTCTGCGTTCCTCTGGTGGCGCAATCGACCTTCATTTCCTGTCTTCGGTGGAATCGCAGCGGGACTCCTGCTCACATCAATTCTCCTTCCGCGGGTGCTGGGCCCGGTCGAGTTTGTCTGGATGAAGATCGCGCACGTCATGGGAGCGATCATGACCCGCGTCTTGCTGGTGTTGACGTATTTTCTGTTGATCACGCCGATTGGGTTGTTGATGCGGCTTTTTGGGAAAGATTCCCTGCAGGTCCGTGCTGCACCGACGCGGCAGTCCTTCTGGATCGAGGTCGAAAGTGACGGACCCTGCGCTCGCCCTGAGAAGCCATACTGAAATGATCTGAACCCATTCCCTGGCACCAAACACCGAGAGGTTCTGTTCAAATGAGCAAGATTCGAGTACTGCCGGAGATCTGGACCTTTCTTCGGGTTCGCAAGAAATGGTGGCTGGCGCCGATTGTCGTGTTCCTCCTGCTCCTCGGCACGTTGCTGGTGTTCGCTCAAGGATCGGCTCTGGCACCATTCATCTACACGCTCTTCTAGGCTCTTGTAGGGTGTGGCATCGACCCGAGACGCTGAAGCTCCATGGAATGCACGGAGGGAGGAGGCGCACAAGAAGCGGTCACAGGTGACACCGCCTTTGCGTTTGAAGTTTGATTCGGTTCGCGATTTGAGCGAATGAAAGGTCAGGAAGTGGCGCGCAACATCTTGCTCTTCGCAGTCGTCTGCTCGGCGTGCCTGGTCGCCGGTGAATACGTCGTCCGTTGGGTAGCACCACAGGATCTGATACGGCCGAACCGCCAGATCTGGCGCCCGGATAACGAGATCGGCTGGAGGCATGTGGAGGGAACGGATACCCGCATCAACACCGGGGAGCGAACCGTCAGGTTTCGCACCGACACCGATGGCTACCGGATTGGAGAAAATGCGGCAGCGGCAGCAGACAGTGCTGATGTTCAGGTGCTGCTTCTGGGCGACTCGTTCGTCGAGGCAACGGCGGTGCCATGGGAGCAGTCGTTCACGGGCGTTCTGCAGAATCTCCTCGAACGGCGAACGGGGCTGTCGGTCCGGGTCGTCAACGACGGGGTGGGCGGCTGGGATCCGAACCAATATCTGAAAGAAGCGCACATCGCGCTCGAGAAGCAGAGGTACGATCTCGGGATCGTCTTCCTCTATCTCGGCAACGACCTCGTATCTCAGAGACAGGACACGTGGTCACCCGACATTGTCTCGGAGCGACATCCGTTTCGTTGGCCGCGGTCCCTCTCGTTCCGGGAGATGGAAGATGCCCTGATATATCCGATAAATGATGTACTCAAGACCAGGTCTCAATTGTGGATACTGGCAAAGCGGTCCGGCATATCTGTACTTCGTCGACTCGGCCTCGCCGAAGACACAGTTCCCGAAATATACCAGATCGCAAAGCGCGACTCATTGGTGGTCTGGGAAGTGACGAGCGAAATCTTCCTCGACATCGAAAGCCAGTTCGCGCAGGCGGGTACGCCCGTGCTGTTCGTGCTTCTCCCCCAGTCCTTTCAGGTGGAGCGCGAAGTGTGGCAGGAGTGGATTCGATCCGCAGGTGTCCCGGTCGACTCGGTCGATCTCGAGCTACCGAACCATGTATTGGCCGATGCCTTCGAGAGCCGGGGTATGGTTCTGCACGATGCTCTCGATTACTTGCGAGTCAGGGCACAGGGAGCCGAACCGCTCTACGGTAAGGTAGACAGGCACTTCAGCCCGACAGGGCACGAGGCAATGGCCGAGTTTCTGCTGGGGACCATCGTCGAGTCCGGCGTGTTGGAGAACGATCTGGACCATAGCGATCCCGATCGTGCCACCGTCACCGGAAGTCCCGACTCTGCCCGCGGATCTGCCGCCCCGCGAGATCGAGGGCCTCCGCCCCACGCACCCGCACGTTGATCACGGCCCCTTCCCGCTCCACGATTCCTTCCAGCAGCAGGAGCGGAGCCCGCAACACACCGCGAAGCGTCTCCCGAAGGTCCGGCATCACGACGAAATTCGCGAACCCGGTCTCGTCCTCCAGCGTGATGAACATCACACCCTTCGCGGTTCCGGGTCGCTGCCGGCAGATCACCAGCCCTGCAACCCGGACCCGTTCGCCGTCTTTTCGCTCTTCCAGCGCCCGGGCGGACAGTACGCAGCGCTGGGTCAACTCGAGACGCAGAAACGAGATCGGGTGGGCACCCGGAGAGAGGCCGGTGGTCCGGTAATCCGCCAGCACCTGTTCGAACTCCGACATCGCGGGCAGGCGCCGCGCCGTCTTCACAGGGCGTCGCGACGCCCGGGCCACAGGCTCTCGAACGCTCCCGCTTCGGCCAGCACCCGAAGCTCCGGCGGTCCCAGCCCGCTGCGCGCCACCACCTCCTCTACCGAGCGGAACGGGCCGGCCTCCCGTGCCGCCCGCAGCCGGTCCCTCGCCCGGGATCCGAGACCGTGCACGAAGCGGAGCCCGATGCGCAGTGCGGGCGGCGAAGGGCCTCCTCCACCCGGACCATCCGTCGCATCCGGGCTCTCCCGCGAACGAACCGGAGCATCCTCCAGCGTGCAGTCCCACTCCGAGATCGCGAGATCGATCGGCCGCACCTCCACCCCGTGCCGACGGGCGTCGTGGATGATCGTCGCCGGTGAATAGAACCCCATCGGCTGAGCGTTGAGCAGGGCGCAGGTGAACTCCGGCGCGTACCAGCGCTTCAGATAGGCCGAAGCGTAGACGAGCAGGGCGAAGCTCGCCGAATGGCTCTCCGGGAAGCCGTAGTTCGCGAATGCGGTGAGATACTGAAGCACCTTGTCCGCGACCTCGGGGGCGACCCCGTTCGCGGACAGCCCGGCGATCAGGTCCCGTTCCACTTCCTGCATCTTCCGGTGGGAACGCTTGAAGCCCATGGCGCGGCGCATGTTGTCGGCCTGCGCCGGTGTGAAGCCGGCGAGAACGATCGCCACCTTCATCCCCTGCTCCTGGAACAGCGGCACGCCGAGGGTGCGGCCGAGAAGCGGCTCCAGTCGCGGATCCAG
>JARRPS010000380.1:0-2305 GCA_037382625.1 Gemmatimonadota bacterium
GCGTCGGCTCCAGGCGCGAGTCAGGAGTCGATCTCCTTCCCTGAAGTGCTCCATGGCTGAGTCGGCGACTGAGGCTGTGCTTGGGCTCAATGGACTTCTGGTCGAACTGCCAAGCGAAGAAAAGGCCGATCCCAGAGAGGGACCCGGCTGCGAGCAATTCACCTCCAGCCAGCATCAGCCATCCACCTACCAAGGACAGCCCGGAAACAAGAGCCATCCCGGCGACGATGAGCCGGTTCAAGACGCGGCCGGTGTGATCCTCCGGCACCAAGACCGTTTTGGGTTCATCCCGCCTCACTCGACTCGTACTCCTAACGGTCAGCGCCTGAGCTGCGCGCCCAGATCATTCGTTCTTCGCCCGCAATGTTCACCGCGCCGGCTCCAGGCGCGTGTTAGCCGGCACCGCGCCTGTGGCCAATCGTGTCGCGGCCGGTTGGTGCTCCATAGAACCAAGCCTTGCCGTCTGGAGGTGCGTCGAGCCGTCCAGAAACTAGGGCAATCACCGCGCGGCCAAGTTCTACCACAGGCGCCGTGGCCACCTCCGTCGCGCCCCGGGGGTCAATCCTCAACTCGTTAAGGAGAGGCCAGCTGGCGATCTCCGCGGCCGGGATCGCATCCCGCGCGGCTAGCGCTGCACATGCCCCGTGCGCAAGGCTAACGAAGCTCTCAAGCTCCGCGCTCGACCAGTCCCGGCCCAGGGTCAGTCCGAAATCCGAAATGCAAGCGGCCGTCTGCCACCCGTACACAGCCTCGGACAACCACGGAGCACTCGCGTCTGGGCTTGCCTCAGCAGCGTCGATGAGGTGCTTCAGGAATACGCCCAGAGCGACGTCATAGGCCCAGAACCCGTCTCCGTTGTACTCGACGAACTGTGTAGCAGTCATCTCGCGTCTGCTTCTGTCCGGCTAACGGTGAGCGCCTGAGCTGCGCGCTGGTCTAGTACGATTGCCCATAATGATCCCGCGTCGGCTCCAGGCGCGTGTTAGCCACCAGGCTTGGGGCGTGAAGCGAGATGGCCCTCGCAGAACTGCCTCGGCCGCAGGACTTCGATTCCGCTCCAGCCTGAGACCCGGAGCAGATGCTTGTCTCCGGATACGATGACGGGTGCGCCGGCTGCGAGCGCGCAGGCCAGGAACTTGTCGTCGTCTGGATCCTCGCAGAGGGGCTCCGCGAGGTCCGGTGCCTCCACGATCTCCGCATTCATGGCAAGGAGCGTGAGCAGAGGCTCGAGGTCGACGCCCTCGTATCGGTCGGCGAGCCTAACGCCCACTCGGCGGTATTCCTCCAGTATCCCAGCGGAGACCGCCACGCTCACCCTGCCATCCCTCCAGGCTTCCAGGATTCGCGCGGGCGGGCCGGCGAAGAAGACGCCCGACACGAACACGTTCGTATCGAGGACGATCTTCACTTGCCCTCTCGGACCTCTCGAACGACGGCTTCAACATCGGACCGCCTCATGCCGGCCTTCTTCGCGGCCCTTCGCGCCTGGCCAACTAGCTTGTCGAACTGCCGCATGTCAGGAGGATGGATCGCTTTCAACACGACGACGTCCCTATCCCCGATCACGACGAACTGAACTCCGGGCTCCAGGCCGAGCCGGCGCCGAATCTCTTCCGGGATGACGACCTGGCCCTTGGAACTGAGCTTGGTGGTAGCAATCTCACTCACGGCACCTCCTATCTTACTAGTAAGATTACCAGTGCCGGCGCCCCTCTGTCAAGTCTTTCTGTGTGGCTAACGGTCAGCGCCTGAGCTGCGCGCTGCTGTGTTCTGTTCTCAGCCCACAATGGTCCCGCGTCGGCTCCAGGCGCGTGTTAGGTATCCCATTCAACTGCTACCCCCTGCCGCTCTGCGGGCAGATCTTCGAGGCATTTGCGCAGCAACTCAGCCTCGCGCGGGAGTCTGGTGCAGAGGGTTGGCCAACTGCGTATCCGGAGGACCTTCGGCAATTCACTCTGCTCGGGATCGGTGATGCAGTCCCAGAACGCATCCCAGTTGCGACCGTAGTAACCCGGAAACCCCAACCGCGCCGCCCGCAAATCGTGCAACTGATCACGACTAAGCACACTCGTTAGATCTAACTCAACACCACTGATCACCATGGTGTACCTAACGGTTAGCGCCTGAGCTGCGCTCCCAGATCAGTCGTCGTTCGCCCATGATGTTCACCGCGTCAGCTCCAGGCCCGTGTTAGGGGGCACTCCGAAGAGGCTTGCCAATGCCTCGCTCGAAACAGGCGTGCTCTCTATAGGTCTGTGGCTCGACTATGGCGCCGGACGAAATCGTGGAGTCCATGAACGCTTGA
>JARRPS010000381.1:0-2305 GCA_037382625.1 Gemmatimonadota bacterium
CTGGAATGAGTTCGGCGGCGGCAGCACTCTCCTATCCGCCGTTCCTCGGGGACGAGGGACTGCCGGCGGACCCCTCGTCGGCATCCGCCGTCATCATTCCCGTCCCCTACGACCTGACCAGCACGTGGCGGAAGGGGGCGGACCGGGGTCCATCGGCTCTCCTCGAGGCCTCGGGCACCGTCGAACTCTACGATATCGAGACAGCGTCGGAGCCGTGGAGGCGAGGGATCGTCACGCTTCCCCCGATCCTTCACGATGGCGGACCCGAAGAACTCGCCGGTCTCGTCCGCGAGGCCAGCGGGTCGGTCCTCGAGCGTGGCGCGATCCCGGTCCTGATCGGGGGCGAGCACTCCGTGACGATCGGAGCCATAGAAGCGGCGTCCGAAGCCTTCCCGGGAGTGGGCGTGCTGCATATCGACGCTCACGGCGACACGAGGGAATCGTACGAGGGCTCCACACACAATCATGCCTGCGTAATGGCACGGGCACGGGAACGCTGCCCCATCGTGCAGGTCGGCATCCGCGCGGTGGACGCTTCCGAGGTGCCCGCCCTCGATCCTGCACGCGTCTTCTGGGCCCACGAGATCGCGTCACGTCGTGGACCCGAGTGGATGGACGAGGTCGTGGACCTGTTGCCCGAGCACGTCTACCTGACGATCGATCTCGACGCCTTCGACCCGTCCCTTCTGCCCGCGACGGGTACGCCCGAGCCGGGGGGGCTGGGATGGTACGACGTCACCGGCCTCGTCAGACGCGTCGCACGCAGCCGGCGGATCGTCGCGTTCGACGTGGTCGAGCTCCTTCCGTTGCCCGGCCATCACGCGAGCGAATTCATCGCGGCGAAACTCGTCCATCGTGTGCTGGCAGAGGTGTTCGCCCGCCGGTAACTTGCGGCAAGAGCGTATCTTCGCCTCGTACGAGCGAGTTGAACACGCATGGACAGGTTCCTCGACGCCTTTCCGGACCCCGTGATTTTCCTCTTCATCGTCGCGACCACCTGGCTTGCTATCGAAGCCGGCTACCGGATTGGAAAGAAGCAGATGTTCCGCGGCTCCGGAGGGGCTGCTGGCTCGGCGGCCGGAATTCAGGGCTCGATTTTGGCCCTGCTTGCATTCGTCCTCGCCCTCACCTTCAACATGGCGGTAACCCGGTTCGAGGCGCGCAAGAGGCTCGTAATCAGCGAAGCGAACGCAATCGGCACTTGCTTCCTCCGGGGGGAATTGCTTCCCGCCCCGATCGACTCGGAGGTTCGGACGCTCCTGCGAGAGTATGTCGACGTGCGGGTCGAGCTGATTCAGACACTCGACGTCGAGAAGGGGATCGCGCGGTCGGAGGAGATTCAGGAACAGCTGTGGGACCTGGCGGTGAGGCAGTCCGGCGAGAATCCCGAGTCATTCGCGACCCTTCTGTTCACCCAGTCGCTGAACGAAGTGATCGACCTTCATGAGCAGCGCGTGGTGGCGGGGATCTACGACAGAATTCCAGGGGCAATCCTCGTCGTTCTCTATCTGGTGTCGATACTCGCGATGCTCACAGTGGGCTACATCCTGCCGAAAGATGGAGCCCGGAGGTCCGTCGCGAATCTCGCTCTCGTGCTCGCCTTCGCTCTGGTCGCCATCCTCATCGTCGACCTCGATCGACCGGGTACCGGCGTGTTCACGACGAATCAGCAGGCCATGATCGACCTCCAGTCTACCATGACCAGGTGAGACTCGGGACTCTGGCAGAGGAGGTACCCCGTGAACGAGCGCAAGACCGGTCGGCTCCGTCAGCCCGCCTGGAGGCCGCCTGCAGCGGTGGGAACGTTCCTGGTCGTGGGGCTGCTCTTCTCGGTGCGTGCGGCGACGGCCCAGGACTCTCACTACTGGACGCAACAGTACGGCCCGCGGGCGTCGCTGCTCAGCGGAGCCGTCATCGGCAGCGTCGGCGATATCAGCGCCACCTTCTACAACCCCGGCGCGCTCGGTGTCGCCGAGGAGCTGGCGTTCGCCATCAGCGCGGATGTCTACGAGTACGAGTCCATAGTGGTAGAGGATGGAGCGGGAGATGGCGTCGATCTCGGTGCCATCAGGTCCGGCGTCCGCCCGTCCCTGATTGCCGGCACGATCACGCGTAAGCTGTTCGGCCAGGACGTGCTCGCCTACTCGGTGCTGACCCGGGCACGCTCATCGACGGACCTCAGCACCGAAATCATACGCTCCGGGCCCGGGATTCCGACGGAGCTCGAACTCGAACAGCTCGTCGGGGTGGCCCGCGTGGACGGGAACTTCAACGAGACGTGGGCCGGTCTCTCCTATGCCCACCC